>JBBRGH010000048.1:0-12716 GCA_038240915.1 Gemmatimonadales bacterium
TCGTCGTGGTCTTGCCGTTGGTGCCGGTGATGCCGACGCAGCGGGTCCGATCGCCGAGCGCGAGGAAACCGAGGTCCACCTCGGCGTAGATCGCGAGGCCGGCCTCGCGCGCGCGGGCCAGCGGCGGCACCTCCGGCGGAACGCCCGGCGCCACCACCACGGCGGCCGCGTGCGCGATCCGCTCGAGATCGTGTCCGCCCAGCTGGACCGTAGCCCCCAGGGCCGTGAGCTCGGCCGCCCATCGCTCGTAGGCCGGCCCCGTGCCGGTGTCCGAGGCGTACACCGGCAGGTGCTCGTGGCGGAGCAGCCGGGTGGCGGCGGTGCCGCTCTTGCCCAGCCCCACCACGGCGACTTCGCGCCCGGTGCCGCGCCAGCGCTCGAGCAGCGCAATCGCCACGCTCAGCGCACCTTGAGCGTGGAGAGGGCGAGCAGCGCGCAGAAGAGCCCGAGGATATAGAACCGGGTCACCACGGTCGTCTCGGCCCAGCCCAGCTTCTCGAAATGGTGGTGCAGCGGCGCCATCCGGAAAACCCGGTGCCCATCGGCGTACTCCCGTCCCCGGGTCCGCTTGAACCACTTGTACACCGAGGTCTGGAGGATCACGCTCACCGCCTCGGCCGCGAACACGCCGCCGATCAGGAGCAGGAGGAACTCGGCCTTGAGCAGGATCGCCACCGTGCCGAGCGCGCCGCCGATGGCGAGGCTGCCGGTGTCGCCCATGAACACCTGCGCCGGGTGGGCATTGAACCAGAGAAAGCCGATTGAGGCCCCCATCAGCGCGGCGCAGAACACCGCCAGCTCACCCGCGCCCGGCAGGTAGAAGAGATTGAGATACGAGGTGACGTCTACCCGTCCGAAGAGGTAGGCGAACGTGGCGAAGGCCGCCGCCGCGATCCCGGCGAGTCCGGTCGCGAGGCCGTCCAGTCCGTCGGTGAGATTGACGGCGTTGCTCGCCCCCGTGATCACCACCGTCACGAACGCCATGTACAGCCAGGGGGCGAAATTGACGGCCAGGTACTTGAAGAAGGGCAGCGAGGTGGCGGTGGCGGGAATAGTCTCGGCCGGTACCACCGGGAAGAACACGAGGAAGAGGCCCAGGAGCAGCCCGAAGCTCACCTGCCCCACCAGCTTCCACTTGGCCACCAGGCCGCGGGACTTGCCCTGCACGATCTTGAGGTAGTCGTCCAGAAAGCCGATGCACCCCATCCACAGGATCGACAGCATGGCCACGACGACGAAGCGGTTGGTGAGCGGAGCCCAGAGCAGCGTCGGCACCACCGTCGCCATGATGATGATGAGTCCGCCCATGGTGGGCGTTCCCCGCTTGCTCTGATGGCTGGCCGGGCCCTCGGCCCGGATGATCTGGCCGACTTTCCGCGCCCGGAGGCGGGTGATGACCGGCGGCCCCACGACGAAAGCCAGCAGCAGCGCTGTTACGGTGGCGCCTGCGGCCCGAAAACTGATGTAGTTGAAGAGATTGAAAATGATGTAGGTCTTGCCGAGCGGCGCGAGCCAGTGATAAAACATCTCGCCTCAGCGTGGGGGGGTCGCGCGGTTCGTGAGCGCCGGAAGTATACGTTCGAGAGCCACCCCACGGGATGCCTTCAGCACCACGACTTCACCGCCCTCCAATCGTGCCGCCACCAGCGGACCCAATGTCATCGGATCAGGCGCCGTGAGCAGCCGATCGCCCAGCCGTTCAGCATACGGGGCCAGGGCCGGAACGAACTCGCCGACTGCGCCAAGCAGGTCCGGGGCGAGCTCGACCAGCGCGGCGGCGATCTCCGCGTGAAGCGCCGGCGCGTCCGCGCCCAGCTCGCGCATCGTCCCGGCCAGGAACACCAGCCGCCGGCCATCCCGGAGCGCCCGCGCGGTGGCGATCGCCGCGCGGAAACTCTGCGGGTTGGCGTTGTAGCAGTCGTTGAGGATGGTGAGGCCGCCCTGCTCCAGCAGGTCACCCCGGCCAGCCGGAAGGGCGAAATGCTCGAGCGCGCGGGCGGACGCGGCGCGGTCGAGCCCGAGCGCCTCCACCACGGCCCAGACGCGGGTCGCGTTGTCGGCCTGGTGCAGCCCGCGGGCGGCCAGGGTAAACCGTTGGGCGCCGAAGGTGAGCACCGCCCGCGCGTCAGGTCCGAGCTCGACTCGGTCGGGCACCAAGTCCGCCTCGCGGAGTCCGGCGGTCCGCACCACACGCGCGAGTCGCCGGGCACCCTCGGGGAGAGCGGGCGGCTCGGTCCCGACGATGGCGAGCGGCACGCCGTCGGTGAGCGCCAGCTTCTCCGCGATGACACCCTCGAGCGACCCGAATCCCTCGAGATGCCCCTGCACCGCGTTGGTGACCACCACCAGCGACGGCTCGATGATGTCCCGGTAGCGCGCGATCTCGCCCGGCAGGTTGGCGCCGGCTTCCACCACGAGGGCCCCGGTGTCGTCGGGCGCCTCCAGGATGGTGGTCGGCACGCCGACGAGGTTGTTGAGGTTGGCGCGGGTGGCGTAGACCCGGTGCCGCGTCCCCAGCACCGCGGCCAGCATCTCCTTGGTGCTGGTCTTGCCGTTGGTGCCCGTGATCGCCACCACCGGCCCCGCGATCGCCCGTCGCCGGGCTCGCGCCAGGCGGCCGAAGGCCCGGAGCGTGTCGGGGACGTGAAAGCCGATCGCACCGGCGGGGATCGGGGCGCCTTCGCGGACCACGACGCCGGTGGCTCCGGCGGCCACGGCCGCGTCGAGGTAGTCGTGGCCGTCGAACCGTTCGCCGGCCAGGGCCACGAACAGCGCGCCGGGCTCGATGGTGCGGGTGTCGGTGAGCACGCGGCTGAACGCCTGTCCCGCGCGTCGGGCCGCCGGTTCGGCGACCCCAGCCGGCCCAGGCAGGTCGAGCGCCTCCAGCACCCGTTCGATGGTCCAGCGCATCAGGCCCCCGATCCGACGGCGGCCTGCACGATGGCCCGCTCGTCGAAGGGCACCTTCTCGGTGCCGAGCACCTGGTACGTCTCGTGTCCCTTGCCCGCCAGCAGCAGGGTGTCGCCCGGGCGGGCCTCCCCGAGCGCCACATGGATGGCCGCCAGACGGTCCACCACCCGGAGGTGGGGCACGCCGCCCATCCCCTGCTCGATGTCGTCGATGATCGCGCCCGGGTCCTCGGACCGCGGATTGTCCGAGGTCGCGATGGCCAGGTCGGCGCCCTCGGCCGCGATCCGGCCCATGATCGGCCGCTTGCCCCGGTCGCGGTCGCCCCCGCAGCCGAAGACGACGATGATCCGCCCGCCGGTGAGCGGCCTGAGCGTGGCCAGCGCCCGTTCGAGCGCGTCCGGCGTATGGGCATAGTCGCGGAGCACGATGCAGGGCCGGTCCGCGATCCGCTCCATCCGTCCGGGCACCTGGGGCGAGGCGGCCAGCCGGGCCACCACGTCGTCGAGCGGTCGGTCGAGGCCGAGCGCGCAGGCGACCGCCGCCAGCGCGTTGCTCACGTTGAAGTCGCCGAGCAGCGGCAGGGACGCCTCCGCGCGGCCGAAGCGTCCCTCGAGATGGAACCGGCTGCCCGAGGCATCGAGCACGACGCCCGAAGCGCGTACGTCGGCCGCCGGGTGAAGTCCGAAGGTGACCCGCGGCGCCCGGGCCGGGAAATCCCGCCACGCGTCGTCGTCCAGATTGATCACCTCGACGCCGCCGGGCGCGAGCAAGGTCGCGAGCTTGAGCTTGGCGGCGAGATACGACGCCATCGTGCCGTGGTAGTCGAGATGGTCGCGGGTGAGGTTGGTGAAGACGCCGGCGGCGAAGGTCAGCCCGTCGAGCCGGCCCTGGTCCAGGCTGTGGGACGACGCCTCCATCGCGACGTGGGTGGTGCCGCGCACGAGCAGCGCCGCCAGCGTCTCCTGCAGATCGATGGGCCCGGGCGTGGTGAGCGACCCGGCGGTCGAATTGACCGGGTCGCCGTGGCCGTCGAAGGCGCCCAGCGTGCCGATGCTGCCGGCGCTTTCCGCCGCGTTGAACAGGTGGCGCAGGATCCCGGTCGTCGTCGTCTTGCCGTTGGTCCCGGTCACCCCCATCAGGGTGAGCTGCCGGCCCGGATGGCTGAACCACGCCTGCCCGAGCGCCAGCGCGGCGCGCCGGCCATCCCGCACGAGGATCTCCGGCACGCCCGAGTGCTGGACCGTCTCGACCACGACCGCGGTCGCGCCGCGGCCCACCGCGTCGGCCACGAAGCGATGACCGTCGGCCTGCGAGCCGCGGACCGCGACATACAGCATCCCAGGTCGCACAGTGCGGCTGTCCATGCCGAGTCCGGCCGGATCGGGACCGGTGGGAGGGGCCGCGACGAGGAGGTCGTGGCGGCGAAGCTCGTCGAGCAGGGCGGACCAGCCTGGGGACATCCGGGTCTCCTTTGGAGTCATTGCGCCAGGACCAGCACCGAGGTCCCCGCCGGGGCGCTCTCGCCTCCCGCCGGCACGGTCCGCACCACCCGCCCGAGGCCGCGCAGGTTCACCCGGAAGCCGCGGCGGTGCAGTGCCAGAGCCGCCTCGCGGATCGAGCGCCCGGTCACGTCGGGCACGGCGCGCGCCTGCGTGTCCGCGGGCTGCGTCCGGAAAGGCAGCGTGACCACCACCGCGGGCGGTCCGGCCGGGGCGGCGGCCAGGGTGGTGGACGATACCGCCGGGGCGCTGTCCACCTCGGCCATCCGGCCGCGATTGATGGCCACCCGGCGCGAGGCCAGCGCCTGCTGCAGCATCGTCCGGGTGACCGGCGCCGCGGTGGAACCCCCGAAGTAGCTGCCCCGCGGGTTATCGATCTTCACGATCACGACCAGTTGTGGGTGGTCAGCGGGAAAGATGGCGGCGAACGAGGCGGTATACTGCCCCCGCACGTAGTGTCCGCCCTGAAACCTCACCGCCGTCCCGGTCTTGCCGAGCACCGCATAGTTGGTGAGCTGGGCCTTCTGCCCGGTCCCACCGGCGCCTGCGGCCTCCCGCAGAAACTCGCGCAGCTGGGCCGCGATCTCGGAGCTTACCACCCGCCGCACCGGCTCCGGCTGGTGCCGGTAGAGCAGTTTTCCCGCCGGGTCGCGCACCTCCCGCACCAGCGTCGGAGCCAGCAGCACGCCGTCGTTGGCGATGGCCGCGTAGGCCGCGGCCAGCTGGACCGGCGTGACCGCGAACTCGTACCCCATGGCCAGGCTGGCCCGGGTGTACATCGGCTGCCAGCGGTGAGGGAACGCAAGGATGCCGCGAGACTCGCCTGGAAACTCGGCCCCGGTCGGCGTGCCGAGGCCGAAGTCGCGCAGCATCTCGAACTGCTCTTCGGGCCGGAGCCGGGAGGAAAACTTGGCCATGGCGATGTTGCTCGAGACCTGGATTGCCCGGGCCAGGGTCAGGGTGCCGTGCTGGGCATGGGCGTCGGTGATCCGCCGGGTCCGGCCGCTCGAGGCCACCGGCATGTCCCAGGCGCCGTTCTCGCCCGAGACGGCGTCGGTGGGCTGCACCCGCCCTCGCACCAGCAGCGCCGCGGCGGTGAACAGCTTGGCGGTGGAACCTGGCTCAAACGGATCGGTGAAGGTGGACGCGCTCGGCGCGCCGCCGCCCGAGGCCTGCCGCGAGGCCAGCGCCAGCAGCTCGCCGGAATTGGGGTCGAGAAACACGACATCGCCTCCCTCGGCCCGCATCTGGGCGATGGCGTCGTCCAGCCCGCGCTCGGCGATCTCCTGCAACTCGGCGTCGAGCGTGAGGGTCACGTCGTTGCCGGCCACGGGGTCGCGGGTCTTCCGCCCGGGCGACTCGTACGTCCGGCCCGCCCGGTCCTTGAGGAGGACGGCCTCGCCCGGCCTGCCGGTGAGGAGGGAATCGAGCGCGCCTTCGAGCCCCGAAGCGCCGCCGGGGTGGTCCGGCGACAGCGCCCCGATGATCGGCCGCGCCAGGTCGCGCGAGGGATAGAAACGCTGGAACTCGCCCGTCAGGTGGATCCCGGGCACGCGGCGGAGTGGCTGCACCTGGGTCGCGTTGAACGGGCCATGGAGGTAGATCCAGCGCTTCCGCGCCTGGAAGTCCCGATTCAATGCCGGCGCCGAAACGCCCAGATTCCGGACCAGCAGCACGAAGGCACTCCGGACGTCGTCCAGCTCGTTGGGCGCCACGCCGACGTGATAGAACTCCTGGGTGATGGCCAGCGGGGTCCCGTTGCGATCGTAGAGCGCACCTCGCCGGGCCCGCAGCACCTGCTTCTCGGTTCGCTGCTTCGCCGCCTCGGCCTCCCAGCGCTCGGCATCGACGATCTGGAGCTGGGCAGCCCGGGTCAGCACCGCCAGGATGCCGAGGGCGAAGCCGAATTGGATCGCGGCGATCCGGGCGGTGGGTTTGGCCATTAGCGGCGCTCCTCCGAGTCGGCTGGCGGGACGGCGAAGAGGACGAACTCCGAATCGGCCGGCTCGTGCAGTCCCAGCGCCCGCTCGACGATCGGGACCAGGACCTGCCGGCTCGAGGCAAGGCGGATACGGCGCTCGAGATCGCCTCGCCGCGCCTCCAGGGCCGACCGCTCCTCCTGAAGATCGCGCAGCCGGCGAGCGGTGCGGAACCCCGCCGTCTGCCGTGTGGTGATGCCCAGCAGCACCAGCAGAAAGAGCAGGAGCCAGAGCATCAGCCAGTGCCGCCCCTTAAGACGCATCGCCCGCCTGGAAGATCCGGAGGTGCGCGCTCCGCGCGCGGGGATTGGCGGCCACTTCGTCCGGCGGGGCCACGATCGGCTTCCGCGGCACCAGCCGGCCGAGCGGCCGGCCGCGACAGGTGCAGACCGGCTGGCGGGGCGGGCAAATGCAGGCCGTAGCCCACTCGCGGAAAGCCCGTTTCACCAGCCGATCCTCGCCCGAATGATACGTGATCACCGCCAGCCGGCCGCCGTCGGCCAGCGCGTCGCGAAAGGCCGGCAGGGCGATGGCGAGTCCGGCCAGCTCGTCGTTCACAGCGATCCGCACCGCCTGGAACAACCGGGCGAACTCGGAAGGTCCGGCCCGCGGCCCGAGGGTGGCCCGCACGGCGTTGACCAGGTCGTCGCTGATGGCGAAGGGACGGTGCTCCCGCCGGCGAACGATCTCCCGGGCCAGCCGCCGCGACTGGCGCTCGTCGCCGTACTCGTGGAACACGCGCCCCAACTCGGCTTCGTCGGCCGAGTTGAGGAACGCCGCGGCCGTCGGGCCGGTGCGCCCCATCCGCATGTCGAGCGGCGCGCTGGGTCGGAAAGTAAAGCCGCGCTCGGCCTCGTCCAGTTGCCGGGAGGAGACGCCCAGATCGAGCAGGATGAAATCGGGCCGGAAGTCGACCACGGCAGCGAGCGCGACGGGCGCGCTGTAGGCGGCCTCGAGGTACCGGATGCCCTCGTCACCCAGCCGCCGCTGACTCACGGCGAGGGCCGCCGGATCGCGATCGATGCCCAGGACCACCGCTCCGGCGCGGCGAAGCGCCTCGGCGTGCCCGCCGTCGCCCAGGGTGCCATCCACGGCACGCGCGGCGCCGGCGGCGGCGGCGAGCACCGGGGCCAGCAGGACGGGGACGTGCACGGGAACGGCGGGATCGGCCATGGCGGACGCCGGGGTGGATAACGAAACACCCCGTCCAGACGGACGGGGTGGGTCGTTCAAGGTCACGTAAGTCGGTCGCCCGATCGTGGCGAGCGGGGCTGACGGGGCTCGAACCCGCGACCTCCGCAGTGACAGTGCGGCACTCTAACCAAGCTGAGCTACAGCCCCATGGAACGGCGGGGTGAATATAGGCAGCCTGGTGCGCCCACGGAACCCCCTACTTGCAGTACGCCTTGAGCATGGAAGCCACCCGCGGCTTGTACTGCTTGATGATGCCGAGATTCTTGTCCACCGCCTCCTGATTGACGGGACGCCCGGCCGTGAGCGCGGTTTCCGCCTCGCCCAGCAGGGTCTCTTCCTGCTTGGCCAGCTCGCAGGACTTCTGCTTCTCCGCCTGGGGATCGACCTGCGGCACCTGGAACAGGGTGGCCAGGCCCAGGAGGTAGTTGGCTGCCGGCTGAACCTTGCCGGCCGGATTGGCCGCGCTCACCGCCATTCGCAGCAGCTCGGCGGCGCCGAGCAGGTCCTGCGGCTGCTGCAGCAAGGGAGCGGCACCGGTGTACAGCAGGGCGGCGGCGTTCTCCTTGGCCTGGGCGTCGCCATGCTTGATGGCGAAGTCGAGGAACGGCACGGCCTCCTTCGGCCGCTTGGCGTCGATCAGCGACTTGGCGGCGTTCAGCGCCGGCAGAACCTGGGTGGTGTCCTTGGCCATCAGCCGGTTGGTCACCGAGACTACGCTGTCGGTCTGCCCGGTCAGGGTGTACGCCTTGTTCAGGTACCCCAGCAGGGTGGGATTGTCGGGATACTTCCGGACGCCCACCTGCGACCACTTGAGCAACCGGGCCGTATCCGCGACCCCGCCTGCCGCCGAATCCGTGCGGACTTTCTGTGTATCCGCCTGCGTCCGTGCCAGCTGGAGCAATTTGACCGTGTCAGGGACTGCCGGCTCCGCAGCCGCGGCGCTGATCTTGGTAAAGAAGAGCGTGTCCGCCTTGGTGCTGTCGGTGGCGTACAGTGTCTCGAGGGCGTCCACGGCGCACTTGAAGTCGCTCAGGAACAGGCAAGCGTTGCTCTTGAGGTCGTACAGGTCGGCATTGTATGGATCGAGCTTGAGGCCCTCGTCCGCCACCTGCAGCGCGGTCTCGGGGTGACCCGACTGCAGGAAGTACTTGAACAGCTCCTCGCGCAGTTTCTGGTTGGTGGGCGCGACGCGGAGCATCTGCTTGAAAGCCACCAGCGTGTTGGCCGTATCGTTGGCCTGCTGGTACTGGGTGGCGAGCGCGGTCCAGACCGGCAGGCTGAGCGGATCGCCCTTGGCCGAGGCCTGCAGGTGCTTCACCACATCGTTCCGGGATCCCTTCTTGTCCTGCGCCAGCGAGGACAGGCAGTACTCGGCCAGCCCCTGGTTGGGGACGGCCTTGATCGCCTTGGCCGCGGCCTCGGCCGCCTTGTCGGGCTTGGTGGTGCGCTGGTCGATGCAGGCCTTGGCGTCGGCCAGCGCCTTCACGGCGGGCTCGAGCGCCTGGGCCAGCCGCTTGCCGAACGCCTCCGGCGTCTCGTTGGCATTCTGGGCCAGCGTGACCACCGTGCCGGCGTCGTCGCTGACGCCGATCAGGCGGGCGGTCACCGCGTAGCGGCCGCCCTCGGCCTTGTTGAGGGTCGAGGACACCACGAAGCGGGCCTGGATGTTCTTGGCCAGCGTCGTCGCCAGGGCCGGGGTCAGGATCGCGTCCACCGGATACCCGTACTGCTTCAGGGCATCGTTCATCTGGGTCTGCTCGATGACCTGATAGTCTCGCCCCACCCCGCCTTTCAACTCCTCGCGGAGGCCGGTACCGATCTTGACCGACGCCGCCGAGTCCGCGGTGGCGAACGCGAACGGATTGGCCACCATGAACCGCGGAGCGGCGTTGACGGGCGCCGACGACGTGCGTGAGCCGCGCGGGATGCCCTGCGCCGCGAGCGGCGACAGCGCCGCGGTCCCGACGGCGGCCAGAGTCACAAGACGAAACAGGAACATTCCTTGGCCTCCACAGAGGAGCTCCCCCGAAGGGGCGACGCCGACCGCGCGACGCGCGGGCCGGAATGGGCGAAGAGGGATTCGAACCCCCGACATCCTGCGTGTAAGGCAGGCGCTCTGAACCAGCTGAGCTATTCGCCCTGGAGTGACGAAACCCTGCCCCAGGGCGCCCGAACCTACGACCCTGAGCAGGGATTGTGCCGTGACGACCGACACCCGCCTATAGCGCGATACCGAGCGGGACGAGCACGCAGTAGCCCACCACGAGCAGCACGGCGGCGGCGCTGGCGTGCCCGGCGGCCAGGGTGAGATACCCCGCCACGAGGATCACTAGGGCGGCTGCGAGCAGCGCGAGATTGCGTCGCGTCAACAGGAAACGGCGCCCGGCCAAGGCGCCACCTGCCGAGGACACCGAAGGAGGATTCCTAGGCATAAGGCTGGAGGCTACTACCGATCCGAGGTCGGGTCAAGTTCCGGTCCCTGCTCGATTTCGGGCTCGACCACCCAGCCCTCGTCGAGCGCGGCGCGGCGGACCCGGTCGCTCCGGCGGCGCCGGCGGACCTGCCCGGCCACCAGCAGGGCCACGAGCAGCCAGCCGCCGCCGGCGATGATCCAGTTGCCCAGGGTATAGCGCCGTCGGAGCCCGCGTTGCCATGTCTGCTCGAACCGGTCGATCGTCAGACCAGTGGTTGCCAGCACGGCGGCGTCGAAGTCCTCGCCGGCCTCGAGGCGGCCGAACAACGGCTCGAGCGTGGCGGTCGGATTCCGGCGCGCGAGTTCCGCCACCGCCGAAACAGCCAGCGCATAGGCCACGTCGGCGGTCGAGGCCGACCCCCGAAGCGCCCCATCCAGACCGGTCAACGTGGGCAACGCACCCCGGACCACGGCCAGATTCAGGTCGAGCGTGCCGAGCCGATCCCATTCGCCGGCGGCCCAGGCGGCATAGCCCTCGTCGAACCAGAGCGGCACCCGGACGGACACCGCCTCGTGCAGCGCCAGGTGGGCCAGCTCGTGGCGGAGGGTACGCGGCAGGTCCTCCTCATCGGCACGAAGGAGAATGGTTCGGGCGCCGGGGACGGCGATGGCCGCGCCCCACGGCGGGGCCCGGCCCGCGGTGAGGGAGTCGAGCATTCGGGCGTCGGGCACCACGATGAGCCGGAGCGGACCGGGATCGCGGTGGCCGAGCCCCGGCCACTCGACGGCCCGGTCGGCGAGGCGGGCGAGGTCGAACGCGACCGCGCTCTGCGCCGGCCACGCGACGGCCGTGACCCGGCCGACCCGCACCGCGGTGGGGGTGCCTTGCAGCAGGAGAAGGAGTGCTAGGAGAGCAGGCTGCGCGGGACCTCACCCCCCGAGGCCGCCAGGTCGAGCATCTCTTTGCAGCGTTTGGCCCAGGGATTGAACTTGTTGGCTTTGTGCCCTTCGGACCAGGTCTGCAGGGCCTCGTCCCGCTGGCCGGCGAACCAGAGCGCGCGCCCCAGCTCGAAATACGCTTCGATCAGGTTGGGACCGAGCTTGAGGGTTTTCCGGAAGAAGGCCTGCGCATCCTCGAACATCTCGCGCTCCAGATATACCAGGCCCAGGTAATAGTGCGCGTACAGGGTGGCCTTCCGGTCGTTGTCGAGCCGGATGGCCTTGGACAGATGCTCGATGGCCTCGCCGAAGATCCGCTTCTTGAGGCAGATGTAGCCCACATTGATGCGGGCGAGCGCGTTGGCCGGCTCCTTCATGAGCACCCGGGAGAAGGTGCCGAGCGCGTCGTCGTAGTCCTCATGCAGCATCTGGGCCCAGCCGAGCAGAGACTGGGCCTGGACCTCACCCGGAGACAGGGTCAGCGCCTTCTCCAGCGATTGGATGGCGCCGGCGTAGTCGCCGAGGGAGATCAGGCTCCACCCCTTCTCGATGTAGGTGGACGCGCCCAGATGATCTGCGTGGACGGCCGGCCGCGCGCCAGTGAACTGGGGCGCCGTGGCCGGTTCCGCGGCGGCGCCCTGCTTGTAGCGCTCCACCAGCCCGCGGATCTCTTCCTTCATCTGGGTCAGGTCGCCCAGGGAGGCATCCACCCGCTTGAACAGGGCGATGATGTCACGCTTGAGCGCCTCGCGCTCGCCCGGCTGGGGGGGCGTGCCGAGGCGTGCCTCGATCGCCTGGAACTGGGTCCGGAGCGCGGCCACCCAGGGCTCGCTCACGGCGCGCCTCCGATGCCGCTCAGGGCCATCCGTTCGGTGGCCGACAGGAGCTTTCGGGCGTTGAGGATGATAATGGTTCGGGACGGCCGGGTGACGATGCCGGCGATGTACGCGGCCGCGAGGCCGTGCACCATCGGGCCCGGCGCCGAGATCGTGGTGCTGTCCACCCGCATGACCTCCAGCACCTCGTCGACCAGCACGCCGACTCGCTGGTCGCCCAGGTCCACCACCATGAGCCGGGTCTCCTCGCGAATGGGCGCCGCCAGATCGAAGCGCTTCCGCAGATCCACGACCGGCACCGCACCGCCCTCATAGGGCACCACGCCCTCGAGGAAGTCGGGCGCCTTGGGCAGCGGCGCGGGCACCATGTGCCGGAGGATCCGCTCGACCTGGAGGATGTCGAGGGCGAACTCCTGGGTGCCGACCCGAAAGGTGACCAGCTGGATGAAATCGCCGGTGTTGGTCATGCGGCAGTGGTCTCCATGAAACGGGCGCCCAAGGCGGTCAGATCCAGCAGCGGCACCAGTCCATGCTCGGTGCGGGCGACGCCCGCCGCCCACGGCAGCGCCGTGCCGGGAGGAACGGCCAGGCCGGTCTGGTAGAGGACCGACTCCGCGTCCTCGACTTCGAGACACAGACGGCGGCCGGCCAGCTCCACCAGCACGCCGGTCTCGCTGCGCTCGGCCGGACAGGGGGCGCCGTCGAGCAACGCTCCCAGGTGAACCAATGGGAGAATCCGCCCACGGATGACGGCCACGCCCCGCATCGCGGGCTCGCTCGCCGGCACCGGAAAGGCGGTGCCCGGGTCGAGCACCTCGACCACCTGATCGAGCGGCAGCCCGACCAGCCGGCCGCCCGCGCGCACGAGCAGGTGACCGGCGCCCGCGCCTTTCGCCGGGGCGGTCATCGAGCCGCCATCCGGCCCAGCTCGAGGCCGACCCGCTCC
>JBBRGH010000049.1:0-12627 GCA_038240915.1 Gemmatimonadales bacterium
CCTGGCCCGAACGAGGCGCTTGTGCATGTAGCCCTCGAAGGTGAGCGTCTGCACGTCGCGGTCGGCGCAGATCGCCACGAACCGCTCGCGCCGCCCGTCGTCGCGGTACCAGAAGCGCTGCATCACGTCGAGCACCCGGAAGACCTGGCCATGCTCGCGCATGAAGCGGCGGCGGGCCTCGCCCAGCGCCCGCGCGTCGCCGCTCGCGAGCGTCTCGTCGGCCGCGTCCGCGGCCAGCCGTCCGCCGGCCATGGCGTAGTAGATCCCCTCGCCCGAGGCCGGCGCGACGACGCCGGCGGCGTCGCCCGCGAGCACGATGTCGCGCCCGTTGTCCCACCGCGCCAGCGGATGCAACGGAATCGGCGCGCCCTCCTCCCGGATCGTCTCGACCTGGTCCAGGCCGGTGGACCGCCGGAGCTGCGCCACCGCGCGCCGGAGCGGAAAGCCTTTGCGCAGGCTCCCGGTGCCGATGCTGGTGGTGTCGCCGTGGGGAAAGACCCAGGCGTAGAAGTCGGGGGACAGGTCGCCCTGGTAGTACACGTCGCAGCGGGCGGCCCCGAAGCCGGCCGAGGCCGACATCGGCGAGCGGACGATCTCATGGTACGCGAACACGTAGCGCATCGCATCCGCTCCGGGTACGCCCTGCCGCGCCACGGCCGAGAGGGCGCCATCGGCGCCGATGACGATGCGAGCGCGGACCGTGGCCGGGGCGCCGCCCCGGGACGAGCCCGCGGTGTAGCCCACGAGCGAGCCTCCGGCGGGATCCTGCTCCAGCCGGACGAACGTCCCCGTCCGCCGCTCGGCGCCGGCGGCCATCGCGCGGAGCCGCAGCCATTCGTCGAACACCTCGCGGTCTACCATGCCAACGTACCCGTTGCCCACGGGGATATCCACTTGGCGGCCCCGCGGCGAGACGATCCGGGCGGTGTCCACCCGGTTCACCAGCAGGGAGGCCGGCACCGCGAACTCGCTGATCAGCCGGGGCGGCACGGCGCCGCCGCAGGGCTTGATCCGTCCCGCCCGGTCGAGCAGCAGCACCGACCGTCCGCGGGCGGCCAGGTCGTTGGCGGCGGTCGCGCCGGCGGGCCCGCCCCCGATCACCACCGCATCGTAGGTCGGTGTCATCCGTGTTCCTCCAGCGCGAGCGCCTCGCCCGCGGCCGGCGCCAGCCCGTAGCGCCGCGCCACGTCCCAGGCGAAGGGCGGCACCATCCGGCGCAGGCGGTGCGGGCGATGGCGCCGCAGGTTCACAATGCCCTCGAGCGCCTTCATCTCCACCCGGGTCCGGGCGAACTCGAGCCCGCGAGGGCCGAAGCGCGTCATCGCCCAGCCGATCAGCGGCTTGAGCCATGCCGGCGCCCGCCGCACCGGGAGGCCGCCGGCACTCCGCTCGAGCGCGGCCAGAAAGGCCCGGACCGCCGGCCGGCGCCGGCCCGCGCTCGCCAGCGGCTCGGTCACCAGCTCGTCGCCCAGCGCCGTCACCAGCTCCTGGCCCCTGGCGTTCCGGATCAGCAGCCACTGGTCACCCTGGCCGGCCATGTAGCCCACCGTCACGTCGGCCAGCGCGTTGGTGTAGTCGAAGCAGGCGCGGCAGGTCAGCGGGATGAAGTCCGGCGGTAGCTGCGCGATCGGCAGCTGGATGAACGGAATCCGGCGGTGCGTGCCGTCGGCGAAGCGGAGCGCGACGTGGTAGTCCGCCAGGAACTCGAGGTAGGTGACCTCGTCCGGCCGGTCGGTCAGCAGAGCCAGGAACTGGTGGAAGCGCTCGGTCGTGGTGTTGTCGCTGCAGGGGGTGCCGATGACGTAGAGCCGCTCCAGGCCCAGCTCCGGCTCCAGTGCCCGGAGCGCGTGGACCTGGCAGGCGACGCCGATCAGCGCGACCCGCCGGTACCCGCGGGCCGCTACCTCCTCCAGCAACGCCAGCACCGGCGAATACCCCATCTTCATGCCCCGGCACTCGCGCATGCCCTCGGCCCGGGTCACCAGCACCGGGCGCGGCTTCCACCGATCGGCCGGATCCGCCGCCGTGGCCAGCACCGCGTCCACCGCGCCGCGCTCCAGCAGCCGCTCGGCCATCCGGGTGGCGAGGCCGGTCCACTGCGCGCCCTCCCGCGGAGCGGCGAGCCGGGCCCGGACCATCTCGAGATAGGGACCGAAGAGCGCCTCGTCCCCCGCGGACCCGCGGGCGCGCCCGTGCACCTGCCGCTCCAGCGCCTCGTAGCGCGGGTGGATGAACTGACAGGCCCGGCCACAGCGCGAGGGATCGTCCGTGCGGCTGATCCCGCAGTCGGTGCACAGGTCCCGGGCCCGCGGCGCCCGGAGCGGCGGAGCCGCGCTGGCGGACGGATGCAGGGGAAGGGCGACGGCCACCGTCAGCCCATCGCCGCGAGGAGGGTGTCGCCCGCGTCGCGGCCGGACGCGGTGCTGCGGACGTCGCCCCGGGCGGCGCTCAGGATCGCCAGCGCGCCGGCCGCGGCGAACAACACCGCCTCGACGGCGAACACGCTGGTGTACCCGGCGCTGGCGCTGCCGAGCAGCCGCGCCGCCAGGTCGCTGCCCGCCGCGCCGGCGAACCCGCCGATGCCGTACGCCACCGCCTGCGCCGCGCCGAACACCCCCATGCGGACGCCGGCGCTCCGGCCGGAGGCGCTCACACTCAGCGCCATCATCGACCCGATGGCACCGATCGCGAAGGTCCCGTTGGCCACGCCCAGGCTGAAGACGACGGCCTCGAGGGCGCGGAGGCTGCCGAGTGCCGGGGTGCCGGACAGGGCGACGAAAGCCAGCGCCGACGCCAGGCAACCGCCGCTGGCCCAGGCGCGGAGCGAGCCGCGTCGTGCGCCCAGCGCCCCCGCCAGCAGCATCCCCGCCAGCATCCCGCCCTGGTGCAGGCTGCTCACCCGGGTGGATCCGGCGGGATCGAGCCCGAACACCCGGCCCGCGAACGGCTCCAGGATCAGGTCCTGGGCGCTGTAGGCCAGCATCGAGAGGAAGACGAACCAGGCGAATCGCCGGGCGCCGCGGTCGGCCCAGACTTCCCGGACCGCCGCGGCGAAGGGCACATTCGTGCGGGCCGGCCCAGCCGCGACCGGAGCCGTGGTCCGTTCGACCCCGGCAATTGCCGTGAGCGCCACCATCACCGCCAGAGCCGCCGCCACGCCCGTCACCAGCACCAGGCGCCCGAGGGAGAACGGGGTCAGCGCGACGCTGACCGCGACCGTGGTGACGACGAAGCCGGCGATCATCAGAAGCCACACCGTCGCCGCGGCGCGAGCCCGGCTGGCCGCCGGCACCAGCTCGGCAAGCAGCGCGAGGAGCGAGGTGCCGGCGGCGCTGACGCCGGCGCCGAGCAGGAGGAAGGCCGCCGCGGCCGCGGCCAGGCCGAGCGGGCGGTTGGCCGCGATCACCAGCGTGGTGGCGGTGGCCCCGACCGCGCTCAGGGCGAGGAGCAGCATCCCGCCCACGATCCATGGTGTGCGCCGGCCGGTCCGATCGGAGCCGTGCCCCAGCCGCGGACGGAGACCAAGCTGCACCAGGAAATGGAGCGCGACCAGCGCCCCGGGCACACTGGCCGGGAGCGCCAACTCGACCACCATGACCCGGTTGAGGGTCGAAGTCATGATCACGACCATGGCCCCGATGGCCGCCTGGACCAGCCCGAGGCGGACGGCGAGGAGCTTCATGCGGCCGCGGCCAGGGCGCGGAGCCCGAACGCACTCACCAGCATCCCCAGCACATAGAGGGTCACCCCGAAGCCGCTGTACCAGGTGGCCCGCGCGATCGGCTCCCGGAGAAACCGGCGCATCAGCGGCAGCTGCACGGCCACGAGCGCGACGACGCCGGCCGCCGACGCCACCAGTCCCCAGTTGAGCAGCAGGGCGAGGACCACCAGCTGGGCACCGAGCATGGTGCCGCAGGCGACCTGGGCGGCCCGCACCGGCCCGAGCGACGCGGGCAGCGACGCGATGCCGAGCCGGCGATCGCCCTCGATGGATTTGAAGTCGTTCAGGGTCATGATCCCGTGGGCTCCCAGCGAGTACAGGGCGGCGAGCAGCAGGATCGGGGCGGATGGCAGCGCGGGCGCGAGCACCACCGACGCCCCCGTCACCCAGGCGAGCCCCTCGTAGGAGAAGCCCACGGCGGCGTTGCCGACCCAGCCATTCTGCTTCAGCCGGAGCGGCGGCGCGCTGTACGCCCAAGCCAGCGCCACCGCGGCGAGCGTCGCCAGGGCGCCGGCGGGGCCGAGCCCGAAGGCCGCCATCAGGGAGAGGGCCGACCAGGCGATCGCGAGACCCAGCCCCCAGCGGCCCGGAATCCGGCCCGAGGGGATGGGCCGCTCGGGCTGATTGATCGCGTCCACCTCGCGGTCGTACCAGTCGTTCACGGCCTGGCTGGCGGCACACACCAGCGGCCCCGCCACCACGACCCCCAGCGCGACCCTCGGCCACGCCGCTCCAAGGCTGATTCCGGATGACACGACGCCGCAGCCGAAGGCCCACATCGGGGGAAACCAGGTCACCGGCTTGAACAGCTCCAGCACGGCGGAAGGCGCGGGCAGCGGCGCGCGACTTTGTAAGCTACGAGTGACTGAATACATCGTCAAGATAAGTTGACAGTCACAGGACGCAGGCTCCGGCCGAGGGATGCGGCTTCGGATTTGGGGCGGGGCGGCAGACCGCCCCGCGACGTTCAGGAGACTTCGGTGTCGGGTTGAGCGGCGCCGAGATTATAGCGGCGAAGCTTCACGTACAGACTCTGCCGGCTTACGCCGAGCACCTCGGCGGCCGAGGTGCGGTTGTCGTGGGTCAGCTCGAGCGCGGCCTCGATGAAGTGCCGCTCGACCAGGTCCACGGTATCGCGGACCAGCTCCCGAAGCGAGACCCGGCCCACCAGTCCGGTGAGCTGCTCGACCGCGCGCGTGAGGTCGCGGGCGCCCTGCGGACCGGTCGCGAGCCGCCGGCCGACGTCCCGCATGGTGATCCCGATGCAGGGCTCCTCGCCGTTGGGCGCTGCGACGGCCGAGAGCTCCACCTCCGCGGTCGAGCCGTACTCTCCGCGCACCGTGGTGGAGAAGAGCCGGGCCACGCCGTGCTCCCGGAGCGTGGCCAGCAGCACGGCGAGATCCGCCCCCGGCCGGCCGATCCACTGGCCGATGGACTGCCCGCGCGCCTGTTCCTGGGTGGCGAGCTGGGCCAGGTCGAGGAAGGCCCGATTGGCAGTCAGCACCCGGCCGTCCAGATCGGCCACCACGAACGCGTCGGGCGCCGACTCGATCAGGTCCACGACCCGGGCGTTAGCCGAGGAGGAGGTGGCCGCCGCCTCGCTGCCCTCGGGCAAGAGCCGCACGAGGAACAGGGTCGAGCTGTCCTGCCGCACGAGGGCGGCCGACAGGGTGGCGCCGCGTCCGGCCGCCGTCAGGGTCACCCGCACCGGATCGGCCCGGCCGGCGGTGCGGATCGACGCCAGATATTCGGTGGCGGCGCGCTGGCCGGCCGCGTCGAGGCCGAAGGGGAAGGCCTTGCCGATCATCCCCCGCGCCTGGGCCCCGAACAGGGCGGCGGCCGCGGGATTGGCCTCGACCACCTTCATCGTGTGGGCGTCGATCACCATCACCGCTTCGGCCGAGAGCTGGAACAGCAGCCGGTAGCGGGTCTCGATGTGCCGCATCCGCCAGTAGTCGCGCTCCAGCGTCTGCTGGACCTCGACCAGCCGCTGCTGCAGCTGGCCCACCGCCCGAAGGTCACGTCCGATCGCGGCGACGGTACCGCTCCGTCCCAGCCGCACCGCCGTATAGGCCACGGCGAGGTCCGGCCCGTCGGCAACCGGGTGATTGACCTGCCGCCGCCGCGAGACACCGTCCTCCCGCACCTCGGCCAACATCCCCTCGACCTTGGCGCGGCTCTCGATCGTGACCGTGTCGGCCCACACCTGGCCGAGCCAGGCGCGCGACTCCTCGAGCTGCGCATCGCCGTCGTTGAAGGCGATGTCGCGCACGATTCCCTGGGCATCGATGATCAGGGCCACGTCGCCCGCCGCGGCGATGATCGCGGCGATCGAATGTCCATCCGCCTCAGCGAGCGCCCCGATCCGCGCGTCGAAAGTCTTCACTAAATTGTTCATGAATTTGATGTTAGGCGCGAACACGCCGTCCGTCAATCCCATCCGGCCCACCACCCTGTCCCCTCAGCCTGACGCCAGCAGTTCCAGCGCCACGGACGGCGCTTCGCGCGCGCTCGGGGCCGACGCGTCGGCCCCGATGCGCGCCACCAACTCGGGATGTTCGTTGAACACCCGCCCGCCCACCATGGTCCGCACCTTGGGATTCCGCGAGGCCCGGCGGACGCGCTGCACCTCGCGCTTGACGACCGTCAGCCGATTTTCGCAGCCGACGGAGAAGCCGACCAGGTCGAACCACTCCTCGCGAAGCCGGGCCGTGAGATCGGCGGTCTCGAGCGGCGCACCCACCTCGACCGTCCAACCCGCCTTGACGAAAAACTCCGCCACGATGAAGAGGCCGAGCGAATGCTGCTCGCCCGGCACGCAGGCCAGCAGGGCCCGGCCCACCGGATCCACGGCCGCGGCCTGGAGGGTGAACAGGTAGCTGAGGCTGCGGAGCACGCGCTGCATCCGGCCGACGCCGATGGTGACTTCCATGAAGTCGCAGCGGTCGTCCTCCCAGAGGACGCCGAGTCGCCGGGCGGCCGGCGCGAGCAGATCGAGATAAACCGACTCGGGCGTGCGCCCCTCTTCGACGAGCCCGCGGACGAACTGGTCCACCTTGGCCTCGTCGTGGCCGCGGACCAGGGCGACGAACGCCTCGACCTCCTCGTCGCTGAGCTGGCGGCCGATGGCGTTGAGGGCTTCGGGCGGGGGCGAATCGGTCCGATTGGAGAGGAGGAGCTGGGGCACGAGCTCGGTGGCGATGGTGCGATTCAGCCGCTCGGGATTGCTCATCAGTCTCTGTCCTGCAACGCGCCCGGGATGGGGGCGGCTGCGACGAAGGTAGACCGACCGACTGGAATGCTGAAGAGACCGTAAGGGACCCCAGGCTCGCTACTCTTGCACCCGCGGGGCGTGGCGTCAAGACGTCGGCGCGGGGCGATGGAACCCACAGTAATGTCAACTTTGATTTACGTCAACCAATCTTGACGGACAAAAAAGGGCACCATATGTTGGGGTCGCTCGCCCCACCCGTGTCCCGTTCCACACGCTCTGGCCCGGGAGGTCACCGAATGATCCCTGCCGCGCCCGCTCCCGGCGCCCCCCTCTACTCCGCCGACCAGCGGAGCCGGCGGGATGCGTCCCGCTGGACGCTCGTGCAGGGGATTCTGGCCCCCCTGCAGTTCCTCGTCTTCCTGGCGAGCCTGATTCTGGTCCTCCGCTACCTCGCCACCGGCGCCGGCTGGCCCCTCGCCGCCGCCTCGATCGTGCTCAAGACCGCGGTGCTCTACACCATCATGGTCACCGGCTCGCGCTGGGAGCACGACGTCTTCGGGCGCTACCTGTTCGCGCCGGCCTTCTTCTGGGAGGACGTGGTCAGCCTGCTGGTCCTGGCGCTGCACACGGTCTACGTCGCCGGACTTTCCTGGCACTGGATGCCGGCGCGCGAGCTGGCCTGGGTCGCCCTGGCGGCGTACGCCTTGTACCTGGTCAACGCCGGACAGTTCCTTCACAAGCTCCGGCAGGCCCGGCGGCAGGACCAGAACCGCTGGACCCGGCCGGCCGTGAGCGGCCCGGAGAGCGCCGCCGCATGACCGCCACCGCCCCGGCGCCGTTCCAGGCCCCCGGCGCCTGCCCCGCGCTCCCCGTGCTCCGCGAGCGGGGCCAGCGGGAGGTGTTCTGCGGCCTCACCGGCATCGTCTGGCTCCACCGGAAGATGCAGGATGCCTTCTTCCTGGTGGTGGGCTCCCGGACCTGCGCCCACCTGATCCAGAGCGCGGCCGGGGTGATGATTTTCGCCGAGCCTCGCTTCGCCACCGCCATCATCGACGAGCGGGACCTGGCCGGTCTGGCCGACTGCAATGCGGAGCTGGACCGGGTCGTGGCCCAGCTGCTCGAGCGCCGGCCCGAGATCCGGACCCTCTTCCTGGTCGGCTCCTGTCCCTCCGAAGTGATCAAGCTCGACCTCAGCCGCGCGGCGCTCCGGCTGTCGCGCCACTACGCGCCGCGGGTGCGGATCCTCAACTATTCCGGCAGCGGCATCGAAACCACCTTCACCGAGGGTGAGGACGCCTGCCTGGCCTCGCTGGTGCCGGAAGCCCCGGCGGCGGCCGCCAACGCGGAGCCCTCGCTGCTGGTGGTGGGTACGCTGGCGGACGTGATCGAGGATCAATTCGCCCGGATCTTCGCCGAGGTGGGTGTCGGCCCGGTGTATTTCTTTCCGCCGCGCCGCTCCACCGAGCTGCCGCCGATCGGCCCCACCACCCGGGTCCTCTTCGCCCAGCCGTTTCTCGCCCGCACCGGCCGGGCCCTCGCGGCCCGCGGCGCGGCCCGGCTACCGGCGCCCTTCCCATTCGGCGTCGAGGGCACCACCCGCTGGCTGGCCACCGCCACCGACGACTGGGGCATCCCCTCCGAGAATCTCCGCCGGGTGTGCGAGCCGGCCGCCGCTCGCGGCTTCCTCGCGCTCGAGCGGTACCGGGACCGGCTGGCCGGGAAGCGGGTGATGTTCTTTCCCGACTCGCAGCTCGAGATCCCGCTGGCCCGCTTCCTGGCCCGCGAGCTCGGGGTCACCCTGGTCGAGGTGGGGACGCCATATCTCCATCGCGAGCACCTGGCCCAGGAGCTGGCCATGCTCCCGCGGGGCACCGCCCTCAGCGAAGGCCAGGACGTGGAGCGCCAGCTCGACCGTTGCCGTGCCGCCCGGCCCGATCTGGTGGTCTGCGGCCTCGGCCTGGCCAACCCGCTCGAGGCCGAGGGGCTGGCCACCAAGTGGGCGATCGAGCTGGTCTTCTCCCCCATCCACGGCTACGACCAGGCGGGCGACCTGGCCGAGCTCTTCGCCCGGCCGCTGGCTCGCCGGGCCGTGCTGGCGGTCTAGCGCGATGCAGCTCACCGTGTGGACCTACGAGGGGCCGCCCCACGTCGGCGCGATGCGCATCGCCACCGCCATGCGCGACGTGCACTACGTCCTCCACGCGCCCCAGGGCGATACCTACGCCGACCTGCTGTTCACCATGATCGAGCGCCGCGACCGGCGCCCGCCCGTCACCTACACCACGTTCCAGGCCCGCGACCTCGGCGGCGACACGGCCGAGCTGTTCCAGGCGGCCGTCCGCGATGCCTACGCCCGCTTCCAGCCGGCGGCACTGCTGGTCGGCGCCTCGTGCACCGCCGAGCTGATCCAGGACGATCCTGGCGGACTGGCCCGGGCACTCGAGTTGCCGGTGCCGGTGATTCCGCTCGAGCTCCCCGCCTACCAGAAGAAGGAGAACTGGGGCGCGGCGGAGACCCTCTATCGCCTGGTACGGGCCATGGCGGGGCCGGCGGCCCCCCGCCCCGGCACGGCGAGGCCGCCGCGCGATGGGTCGCGCCGCCCGCGCTGCAACCTGCTGGGCCCCACCGCGCTCGGCTTCCGCCACCGGGACGACGTGGTCGAGGTGACCCGGCTGCTCGAGTGCGTGGGTGTCGAGGTGTCGGTGGTCGCTCCGCTCGGTGCGGCCCCGGCCGATCTGGCCCGGCTGCCCGAGGCCGATTTCAACGTCGTGCTCTACCCGGAGATCGCCGGCCCCGCGGCCGAGTGGCTCAAGCGCACCTTCGGCCAGCCCGCCGTGCGGACAGTCCCGATCGGGATCGGCGCCACCCGCGATTTCCTGGCCGAGGTGGCGGCGGTGGCGGGCCTCGATCCCGCCATCGTCGCCCAGGCCGCCAACTCGCGGCTGCCCTGGTACACCCGCTCGGTCGATTCGACGTACCTCACCGGCAAGCGGGTTTTCATCTTCGGCGACGCCACCCACGCCCTGGCCGCGGCGCGGATCGCACGCGAGGAGCTGGGGTTCGCGGTGGTCGGGCTGGGGACCTACACCCGGGAGCTGGCGCGCGAGGTCCGCGCCGCCGCGGAGGCGCTCGGGTTCGAGGCCCTGATCACCGACGACTACCTGGCGGTCGAGCAGGCCATCGCCGACTGCGCACCGGAGCTGGTGTTGGGCACTCAGATGGAGCGCCACATCGCCAAGCGGCTCCGGATTCCCTGCGCCGTCATCTCCGCCCCCGTCCATGTGCAGGATTTCCCCGCCCGCTATTCGCCGCAGATGGGCCCCGAAGGCGCCAACGTCATCTTCGACACCTGGGTCCACCCGTTGATGATGGGCCTCGAGGAGCACCTGCTGACGATGTTCCGCGAGGACTTCGAGTTCGGCGATGGCGGCAGCCACCTCAGCGGACTCGAGCCCGTGGGCGAGAGGCCCGCGCCGGCGCCGGCGGCCGCGGCATCCCCCGACGCGCTCGACCCGTTCCAGTCCGACGCCGCCATGGTGGCCGTGGCGGACCCCGCGCCGGGCGGCCCCGTCTGGCTGGCCGCCGCCGAGCAGGAGCTGCGCAAGATCCCGTTCTTCGTCCGTGGCAAGGCGCGCCGCAACACTGAGCGGTTCGCGGTGGAGCGCGGCCTTCCCGAGATCACGGTGGACACTCTCTACGATGCCAAAGCGCACTTCGGGCGCTGATCCGGCGGCGCTGGTC
Source organism: Gemmatimonadales bacterium (assembly GCA_038240915.1). Classification (GTDB taxonomy): domain Bacteria; phylum Gemmatimonadota; class Gemmatimonadetes; order Gemmatimonadales; family GWC2-71-9; genus CAVVWJ01. The sequence goes on from JBBRGH010000049.1 coordinate 10,677, forward strand.
CGCTTCGTCATCGTGACGCTCGACGCCCACCTCGTCGCGGCGGCGCAGCGGTCCCGGACCCGGCTGCCGTCGCTCCCGGCACTCGATCTCCAGATCTTTGCCGCCGCCGACTGGGAGACCAATCCGGCCGCGGCCCAGCGCTGCCTCGGGGCCGTGGCCGAGGCCGACTTCGTCGTGGTCACCCAGATCTTCATCGAGGAGCAGGTCCGGCTGCTGGCGCCTGCGCTGGCCGCCCGCCGCGAGCAGTGCGACGCGATGGTCTGCGCCCTGTCTGCCGGAGAAATCGTCCGCAACACCCGGCTGGGCGGATTCGACATGCTCGGCACCGGTGAGGACGGCGAGCGCCCGAGCCCCTGGAGCGCCGCGGCCATCCTCAAGCGGCTCCGCGGCAGCTCGGGCCCAGGCCACACCAGCGGCGAGAGCCAGATGCGCCAGCTCCGGCGGATCCCGCAGCTGCTCCGCTTCATTCCGGGCACGGCTCAGGACGTGCGCGCGTACTACCTGATGTTGCAGTACTGGCTGGCTGGTTCGGAGGAGAACCTGGCCGGGATGATGAGCTACCTGGTCAACCGGTACGCCGATGGCCCCCGGCGCGGCTATCGCGGGGCGCTGCCGGTCGAACCGCCTCGCGAGTATCCCGAGGTCGGTGTCTACCACCCGTCACTCCCCGGCAACCACCTGGCTGACGATCCCCGCGAACTGGCCGGCGTCGGGCCCGCGGCTGGGGCCAGCCGTGGGACGGTCGGCGTGCTCTTGATGCGCTCGTATCTGCTGGCGGGCAATGCGGCGCACTACGACGCGGTCATCCGGGCGCTCGAGGCCCGCGGACTCCGGACGGTGCCGGCCTTTGCCTATGGCCTCGACAACCGGCCTGCGATCGACCGGTGCTTCCGGACGGCCGGCGGCGCCACGGCGGTGGACGCGGTCGTGTCCCTGACCGGCTTCTCGCTGGTGGGCGGCCCCGCCTTCAACGATGCGCCGGCGGCCCATGAGGCCCTGACCGCGCTCGACGTACCCTATCTGACGGCGCAGAGCCTCGAGTTCCAGAGCGTGGAGGAGTGGCGGGCCGACGCCCGCGGCCTCAATCCGCTCCAGGCCACCCTCCAGGTGGCCCTGCCCGAGCTGGACGGGGCCACGGGCCCGGTGGTCTACGGCGGCAAGACCGCCGGCACCGATGATGCCCGCCCGGTGACCGAGCGGGTGGAGCGTCTGGCCGAGCGGGTGGCCCGGCTGGTGGCGCTCCGCCGGACGGCCCGGTCGGAGCGGCGGGTCGGCATCGTGCTCTTCAATTTCCCGCCCAATGCCGGCAACACCGGCACGGCGGCATACCTGTCGGTGTTCGAGTCCCTCTATCGGACGCTCGAGGCCATGCGCGACCAGGGCTACACGGTCGAGCTACCCGCGAGCGTGGACGCCCTTCGCGCCCGGGTGATTCACGGCAACGCGGATCGCTTCGGCACGCCGGCCAACGTGCACGCCCGGATCCCGGCCGACGTGCACGTCCGGCGTGAGACGTGGCTGCCGGAGATCGAGCGGGCGTGGGGTCCGGCGCCCGGGCGCCAGAACAGCGACGGCGCCTCGATCCTGGTGCTGGGCGAACGGTTCGGCAACGTGTTCGTGGGGATCCAGCCCGCCTTCGGCTACGAGGGCGACCCGATGCGCCTCATGTTCGAGGGGAGCTTCGCCCCGACCCACGCCTTCTCGGCCTTTTACCGCTGGCTTCGCGAGGACTTCGGCGCCTCGGCGCTGCTGCACTACGGCACCCACGGTGCGCTCGAGTTCATGCCGGGCAAGCAGGCCGGCCTCTCGGGCGAGTGCTGGCCCGACCGGCTGATCGGCGACGTGCCCAACATCTACCTGTACGCCTCGAACAACTCCTCCGAGGGGACGCTGGCCAAGCGCCGGGCCGCGGCCACGCTGGTCTCCTACCTCACGCCGCCGATCGCCCATG
>JBBRGH010000050.1:0-12466 GCA_038240915.1 Gemmatimonadales bacterium
CGCCAGCTGGGCCGAGAGCCGGAGGAGCTCGTTCTCCGCCGCCCGGTCGCGGAGGCCGGCGCGGCTGAGGTAGTCGGCTGCCATGACCCGGTCGCTGAGGCGGGACAGGCCACCGACGTACCAGCGCGCCACCGGCCCGACCACCGGCTGCTTCTGGGCCAGCGCCCGGGTGAGATAGCCGCCCAGTCGGGCGAGCACCGAGTCGTCCACGGCCACTCCCCCCGCGCGGGCATCGAGCAGCACGCCACCGGCGTAAGCGCTGAGCCAGGGCGTGGTCCAGTCGCTCGCGCTCCAGAGGCCGATGCCGCCATCGCTGCGCTGGCGCCGGCTCAGCGTGGTCACCGCCCGCGCCAGCTCGGCCCGCGCCCCGCGCGCGACGGTGCTGTCGCCGAGCAGGGGTCCGGCCCGGATCAGCGCCACCAGCGGCGCCGCGGCGCTCGCCACCTGCTCGGAGCACCAGTAGGGATAGATCCGGAGCCAGCGCCTCGCCCCCCGGATCATCGCCAGCGGGGAGGTGCCGAGGCTCAGCTGCAAGGTGGACCGCTCGGCGTCGAGATCGGGCGGCAGGCGCAGCTCGGCCGAGGCGGTGTCGTGCAGTACGCCAGCGACCGTATAGGCGCGGGGATGGAAGGCGGGCTTGAGCGGGAGCGCCAGCGCCACGGCGTCAGCATCGCCGCCGCTGGTGGCGTCGAAGCGGAACCCGGCGCTGTCGCCCGGGCGGGCCCGGAAGTCGAACCGCACCTCGCTCCCGCGGCCGGCCTCGACCAGCGTGTTCCGCGACTTCTTACCCGTGAGGTCGGCACCGGTGACCCGGGCCGACACCTTGGCCTCCCGAGCCGTCCCGTCGCGACGGTTCACGACGACGCCAGCGGCGAACCGGTCGCCCTCGCGGAGGAAGCGCGGCAGGGCCGGCCGGGCCACCAGCGGTCGGGTGACCAGCAGCGGCGACTGGCCGCTGCCATAGCGGTCCCCGGCAGTAACGGCGACGGCCATCAGGCGGAACGTGGTCAGGTTGTCGGGCAGCCGGGCGGCGGCGGTGGCCTGCCCCGCCCCGTCGGTCACCACCGAGCCGAGGAAGAACGCGGTCGTCTGAAAGCGGGAGCGCAGGATGTCGGCGGCGTCGCGCCCGCCCCCTCCGCCGGGCGAGCGGCGGCCCTTTTCGCCCTCGGCCACCTGGGGCGCCACCGTGGTGAGCGTACTCGCGAGCCGCATCCCCAGGCCGCGCGGCTGATAGAGCAGGTCGATCGGATCGGGCGTGCGATAGCCGGTGAGCGCCAGCACCCCCTCGTCCACCGCCCAGAGCGTCACCTCGCTCCGCCGGCCCTGTCCGGCCGCGTCCCGCACCCGGAGCGATACCCGCGCGGTGTCGCCGGGACGATACTCGCCCGCCAGCGGCGCCACCGTGACCGTGAGCCGCTTCTGCTCCGGCGTCCCCCGAAGCTCGGCGTAGCCGACCCGGATGGTGGGCCGGCCCGGATCGTCGAGCGGACCGGGCGGCGCGCTCCGGCCGCGCGCGACCACGATGGAGACGAACGCATTCGGCGCGAGCGCCTCGGTGACCGGCAGCTTGAGCGTGGTGGTGCCGCTCCGGATGGTGAGCCGGCGCTGCTGCAGCAGGCCCTCCCGCTCGACCGTGATCCACGCCTCGGCGCCGGTGAAGGGCGAGGCGAACAGGATGGTGGCGGTGTCGCCCACGGTATAGCGGGTCCGGTCCGGCACGACGTCCATCTTGAACTGGCTCTCGTCGTTCCAGGGCACCCAGTCCTTGCCCGTGGCCCACCGGTAGAAGCTGGTGGAGACGGCGCGTCCCGTGGCGTCGGCGGCGCGGAAGGTGACGATGAAGGTGCCGCCCGCCGGCGGGGTGAAGGCGCAGGGGACCGTGTCGGCGGCGGTGGTGAGCGCGCAGCGGGCGACGGTGTCCGACACCCATTCGCCCACCAGCTCGCCGTACCCGGCGCGGTCGCGGCGGACCGAATGCCACTCGCGACGGACCACGGTGCCGCTCACCCGGACCCCCGGCACCCGCCTCCCGTCGGGCCGCACGGCCACGAGCCCGACCCGGACCGGCGTGCCCGCCGTCCAGAAATAGCTCTCACCCGCCGGCCGGGCGGCGAGGTAGAAGTCGGCCGGGTGGACCACCAGGGACGCGGAGGCGGAGACCGTCTGCCGGTTCACATCCGCCACGGTGGCCTCGATGGTGGCGCGAGCAGGACGGCCGCGGACCGTCTCGCCCAGCTTGAGCCGGAGCGGCAGGTGGCCGGTCGCATCCAGCGTGTCCACGCCACTGGCCGCGATCTGGACCGGCGGATTGGCCTCGCCGGACTCCTCGTACCACCAGCCGGTCTCGCCGACGTAGAAGCCGTCGGTGCCGGGCACCTCGATCTCGCCGGGCCAGGCGCTCTGCTGCCGCAGCGTCCAGCGGACCGCGGCCCGGCCCATCGGGGCGCCGAACAGGTAGCGGGCCTCGACCCCGGCGCGGACGGAATCGCCGGCGTAGCGCTGGCCGCTGTCGGCGGTCACGTCCACCAGGAACTCCGGCGGCCGATACTCGGCGACCCGGTAGCCCACGGCGGCGACGTCGGTCCACCGGCCGCCACGCCGAAGCTGGGTGACCACCCGATACTCCCCCAGCGGCGCCGCGGCGGGCACCATGAAGCGCTGGTCCGCGGTGCCGAAGGCCGAGAGTGCCACGGTGGTATCGCGAAGGGATGCCGGGGGACCGCCGTTGTCCGCCCGGGCCTCGAAGCGCCAGCGGAGCGAGTCGGCGGGCGCCGGGGTGGCCAGCGCGCCGAGCGGGCCGGCCCGGACGATCGCCTTGGCGAAGAGCGGCTCGCCCGGGCGGTAGATGCCGCGCTCGGTGAACACCGCGGCGGCCACCGGCAGCCGGCCGGTGCCCCATGCCTGGCTGACGTTGAAGCGCCACGGGCTCAGGTCCGGGTCGTAGTCCGAGATGCCGAGCAGGGCCCGGTCGGTGCCGAGCACCACGCTCACGTAGCCCTGGAAGTTGGCGGTCTCGCTCTCCTCGTCCGCTTCCCCGCCGGAGGCCGGGGCGGCCGAATCGGTGCCGTAGCCAGTGAGCCGAGCCAGGCCGCCGCTGTCGGTCACCGCTCGCGCCAGCACCCGGCCCCTGGCGTCATGCAGCTCGACCGCGGCACCGGGCCCGGGCCGGCCATCGCTCGCTCCGGTCACCCAGACGACGCCCTCCTCGCTGCCGATCCGGGCATGGACGCCGAGGTCGGTCACCTGGAGCAGGGCGATGGGTCGCTGGCGGCGGCTCAAGCTGTCGAGGCGGCGGCTGGTCACCTGCACGGCCAGCAGCGTTGGCGTGCCCGGGCGACGGTAGTCGGGCGCTGCCAGCTTGATCCCGAAGACGCGGACCCGGTCGCGTGCGCTGGTGACCGGGACCCGTTCCCGCCGGGCCCCGGGCAGCAAGGCCGGCCAGAGCTCGTTCCAGCTCCACTCGCTCCGGGCCAGGAACGACGCCTCGAGCGAGTCGGGCACCGGGGCGGTCACGACCTCGAGCGTATCAACGTTGACGAAGGTCAGGGCGAACGTGCCGGCGCCCTTCCGCTCGACGACCGCCCGGCCCGGCGTGTAGTTGATGGCGGGCGCGTAGCCGGTGGTGATGAGTGTGGCCACCGGGTTGCCCTTGAGCGGCTGGTCGAAGCCGTCCCGAAGTGCCGGGTCGGCCACGACGGCGTAGGCGGCACGGGGCGCGAGAGGGGCGTCCACTACCCACTCGGCCCGGAGGTCGTTGGTGTCGGCTACGCTGAGGGGCACCGCCGGACGCAAATGCACGTGACGCTGCACTTCGGCGCCGCGGACCGGGGTGCTGAAGCGCAGCACCAGCGGTCCAGTGGGACAGAAGCCGGCGCCCTCCCAGCCGCACCCGGCCCGCGCCAGGCGGAAGTCGCCGTAGGTGGCCAGGCCCCAGCGGAGCGGCAGGCCGCCCGGCCCGCCGAACGAGGGCGGCACCACCAACTCGCCGCCGCAGCCGTGCGGCAGCGGGGTCCGCGGCGCCAGCCGGATCACCCGCCGGAGCGGGTCGGCCGAGCGGTCGCGATCCCAGCCGCCGGCCTCGCGGAAGTCATACCGGTCGTCGGCGGTGATCGGCCGCTGGGACTCCAGCGCCAGCCGGACCACCCCCGGCCGGCCGCACAGCCGGTTGAACTCGAGGTATGCCCCCGCCTCGACCACGGCCGGCGCGACCGGTGCGTCCACCACCAGGTCGAAGCGGGCGTCGGGCGCCAGATAGAGCGTGCCGCCGTTGGGACCGACTGGCGAGCCCGCCAGCACCCGCGGCCCGCGGACGCGGAAGGTGAAGCGGTACGGCTCGCGCAGGCGGCTCCCGTCCATGGCGGCAAAGCTGCTGGCGACGGAGACCCGGTAGCTGGCGTTGGGCGCGAGCGGCGCGGCCGGGCGGAAGCGAAGGGTGACCGGATCGCGCCAGTCGACGGTGCCAGGCACCGCCGGCGCGATGGCGAAGATGGCGCGGGGATCGACGGTCCGGTCGAGCGACCCCGCCACCGGCCGGTCGAAGGTGACGGTGATCGCCGTGGTGGGCGAGGCCTCGCCGGCCGGCACCACCCGCAGCACGTGCAGCTCGCCGCCCGGATCGGCGACGACCACGAGCCCGGCGGCCAGGGTCAGACGGAGCGCGAGCGATTGTGCCAAGGGCATGCTGCAAGATAGCAATCGGGCGGCGCCCGGACCCATTGCTCACAAGGTCGACGCCAAGGGCTGCACCATCAAAGACGGGGACGGGCGCCGCGCTCAGGCCTCGAGGTCGTCCTCGTGCCGCAGGTATTCGTCCCGGTACATCCGGATCAGCTCGAAGAAATAGGAGATGGCGAGCGGCCCGATCAGGAGCCCGAGCAGCCCGAACCAATTGATCCCGGCGAAGGCGCCGATGACGGTGATGAAGGGATGGATCCGGGCCCAGCGGCGGAAGACGTACGGGCGGATCACGTTGTCCACGTTGCCCACCACCACCACGCCCCAGAGCGCCAGTGCGATGGCCGCCCCGTAGCGCCCGTCGGCGGCAAGCGCGGCCGCGCCCGGCCCCCAGATGAGCCCGCTGCCGACCACCGGCAGGATCGCCACGATCACGGTGACCACGCCCCAGAACAGCGCGTTCGAGAGCCCGGTGGCCCAGAAGCCAAGGCCAACCAGGGTGCCTTGCACCACGGCGGTGAGCCCGGTGCCGACCAGCGTGGAAAAGGTGACATCGCGGAACCGGGTGCGGAGCAACTCCGCGCTCTCGGATCCGAACGGGATGAAGGGCCGGATGCCCTGCCACACGCCCTCCGGCGCGACCAGCATGTAGAACAGGCCAAAAAACGCGATGGTGAGCTCGATCCCCAGCCGGGTGGCGGTCCCCACCACCCGCAGCGCGCTGCTGCCCGCCCAGGACACGACCTGGGAGCCCAGCGCCTCGATCTGGGCCCCGATATCGTAGGGACCCACCCGCAGCTCGCGGAGGCGGGCCAACAGCGGGCTCTGCACCACGCTCGCGGCCATTCCCTGCGCTTCGTTGGCCACCAGGCCGATGAACGAGATCCCGGGACCGACCACGAGCAGCAGGGCGACAAGAACCACGACACCTGCCGCCAGCCCCGGCTTGAGGCCCCGCCGGACCAGGGCCCGGTACACCGGCGCAAAGACCACATATAGCACCAGGGCGCCCATCAGACCAGTGGTGAAGGGCCAGAGGGCATAGGCCAACCCCAGGCCCAGTACGAAAATCAGCAGCGCGGCCCGCTGGCGCCGGGTGTCGAGGAATGGCATGCCCAAGAGTAGGCACCCCGGCTGGCGCCCGCCAGCAAAGGCGCCCTTGCCGTGGCCTGTACCAGGAGCGACATTATGACACCCCTACCCCCGTCCATCCGGCGCCTGTCGGAGCCTTCCTTGGGCCCTGAGTCGGAGCCTTCCTTGGGCCCTGAAAAGGATCACGTGGCCTCGCTCCGCGACGCCGAGCGACTCTCGTCGGTGCGACGCACGGGCCTGCTCGACGCTTCCCCCGAGCCCGTGCTGGACCGGCTCACCCGGCTGGTGTCCCGCACCTTGCGGTGCCCCGGGGCCCTGGTCTGTCTGGTCACGGACGATCGCCAGTTCTTCGCCGGGCAGCACGGGCTGCCGGAGCCCGCCGCCACCGACCGCCAGACTCCGCTCAGCTTCTCGCTCTGCCAGTACGTGGTCAGCCAGCGGTCGCCACTGGTGGTGGATGACACCCGCCGGCACGACCGCCTCAGCGGCAACCTGGCGGTGACCCAGCTGGGCATTGTTGCCTACGCCGGCGTGCCCCTGTTCGGACCCGGCGGGCATGTGGTCGGCACTCTCGCCGCCATCGATGGGAAGCCCCGCGAGTGGACCGACGACGACCTGGCCACGCTGGCGGACCTGGCCGGTTTTGCCACGGCCGAACTGCACCGGCGCCTGGGCCAGGCCATCGAGGCGCCGCCGCTCCCGGTGGACCAGTCGGCGCCGCTCGATTCCGCCGCCCTCCCGGTCATGGTGCGCACGCTCAAGGCCGAGGGGGAATGTGATTACGTCAATGCCCGATGGCTCCAATTCACCGGCCGGCCGGCGGCGGCGGAACTGGGCGAAGGCTGGCAGGACCGACTCCACCCGGACGATCGCGCGACCGCGCTGGGACAGATCCGGAACGCGCTCGGCCAGCAGGCTCCGTTTCAGGCCGAGTTCCGGGTCCAGCGCCACGACGGGCAGTTCCGCTGGCTGCTCGACGTCGGCGTGCCTCGGTTCGGTCGGGACGGTGGCTTCCTCGGCGTGGTGGCGGTAGCCACCGACGTGACCGACCGGCGGCTGCTGGAGCAGCGCCTGGCGCGGGCCGAACGGGCCCAGGCCATCGGCCAGCTCGCCGGCGGCATCGCCCACGACTTCAACAATCTGCTGACCGGGATCATCGGGCACGCGGCCCTGCTGCAGGAGGAGCCGGGACTGTCGCCGCTGGCGCAGGAAGACCTGGCGCAGATCCAGCGCTCGGCCGACCGAGCGGCGAGCCTCACCCGGCAACTGCTGGCCTTCAGCCGGCGGCAGGTGCTGGCGCCGCGGGTGCTGGACCTGAACCAGCTGGTGACCGGATGCCTCTCGACGCTGCGACGGCTGGCGGGCCCCCGGATCCAGGTGACCTGGTCGGCGGCCGGCGATCTCGATGCCATCGTCGCCGACCCCAACCAGATCGAGCACGTCCTCACCCAGCTCGTGGCCAACGCGCGCGATTCCATGCCCGAGGGAGGCACCATCCAGCTGAGCAGCCGGGAGGAGCCGCTCGACGGCCCAAGGCTGACCCGACTCTCGGTCCCGCGTCCCGGCATGTACATCATGCTCCAGGTCCGCGACTTCGGCCGCGGCATGGACCCCGCCACCCTGGAGCGGATCTTCGAGCCCTTCTTCAGCACCAAGCCGCCCAGCGAAGGCGCCGGCCTCGGCCTGGCCAGCGTCTACGGGATCATCAAGCAGAGCGGCGGGCACATCGACGTGGCGAGCGAGCCGGGCCTCGGCACCACCTTCACGATCTATTTCCCGCGCCATGAGGGAAGCGGACACCTCGGTGCGGGCACCGCCACCCTGGACGCGGTCGGCGGGCATGAGACGATCCTGCTGGTCGAGGACGAGGAGCAGGTGCGGGAGCTGGCGCGCCGGGTGCTCGAACCGGCGGGCTACACGGTGTTGTCGGCCGCCGACGCCGAGGCGGCGATCGCCCTGGCCGACCGGCACGCTGGCCATATCCATTTGCTGGTGGCCGACATGATGCTGCCGCGCTCGGGCGGCCGCGAGGTGGCTGCGCGGCTCAGTATCCATCGGCCCGCGATCAAGGTGCTCTATATCTCGGGCACCAGCGACGGCTCGATCGCCCGGCTCCGGCTGATCGAGCCGGGGACCGCCTTTCTCGAGAAGCCGTTCTCCCTCGACCGCCTGCTCCGCACGATCCGCCAGGCGCTCGGCAACCCCGACGATGGAGACAGGCCGGCGTGACGGCGCGCTCGACGGCACCGGCTCTCGACGAGCCGTCCGACCCGTAACGGGCGTGGTCCGCCAGAGATGCGCATCCTCTGTGTGAGCGGTTACTCCGAAGAGGGGCCCCAGCCGTTCACCCCCGGCGACTCACCGCCAAGATCCGGGAACTCCTCGACCGGACTCCCTGACGGGGGTATCTTCGGGCTCACGTGACCGCCGCCCGTCCGGGGCGCCAACTGCTGCCGTCCGAAGGATCGAGCCTGTGGTCCCTGCCCTTTCCGACTGGTCCAGCCCGCTTCCTCCCGCCCTCGCCATCGGCGCCGCCGTGCTGGTGGTGCTGCTCCTGGTCGCACTGGTCCTGGTCGAGCGCCGCCGGCGGCGGGCTGCCGAAACCGCCGGGGCCACCACCCAGGGCCAGCTTCGCACCCTGACCGCCAGCATGCGGGAAGGGGTGATCGCGTACGACATGGACTTGCGTCTCACCTTCGTGAATCCGGCCTTCGAGCGCCTCACCGGCTTCGGCGCGGAGGACATTCGCGACCAGGAGTTCCTCCAGTACGTCCATCCCGACGACCGGCCGGCGCTGCTGGCCGAGTGGCCCCGGCTGGCCGAGGGCGGAGCGCTCCGGGACCAGGAATACCGCCTGGTGACCCGGGCGGGACAGGTGCGCTGGTGCGCCAGCGCGTGGGAACCGATCCGGGATGAGACCGGACGGCAGGTCGGCTACCTGGGCACCGAGTTCGACATCACCGAGCGCAAGCTGGCCGAGACCGAGATGCGGCTTGACACCGAGCTGTTCCAGGAAGCCATCGAGGTCCAGAAGGCCGTGGCCTCCGCCGGACTCGACTCGGGCACGGTCATGCGGGTGATCGCGGAGCGATGCCGGGCGCTGACCGGCGCGGAGGGCGTGGTGCTGGAGCTGATCGAGGGCGACGAGGTCGTCCCCCGGCTCGCCATCGGGGTCGAGAGCCCGCGGCTCCGGCTGAGCGACAGCCTCTCCGGCCTGGTCGTCCGAAGCGGGGAGCTCCAGCGCTCGGACGACCTGGCCCACGACCCGCGCGCGCACCACGATGCCTACGAGGCGCAGGGTCTCCGCTCGATGCTGGCGGTGCCGCTCCGGGACGACCAGCGGACCCTGGGTGTGCTCAAGGTGCTGGCCCGCGAAGTCGGCGCCTTCAGCGCCCGCGACGCGAAGGCGCTCCGGTTGCTCGGCAGCCTGGTGGGCGCCTCACTGGAGCACGCGTCGGCCTTCGAGGTCCGTCAGGGCCGGCTCGAGGACCGGACCCAAGCCCTGCAGGAAAGCGAGCAGCGCTTCAAGCAGCTGGTGGACGTGGCCCAGGAAGGGATCTGGGTCTCCGACGACCGCGGGGTCATCACCTACGTCAACCAGCGAATGACCGAGCTGCTGGGCTACCAGAACGGTGCCCTGATCGGCCGCCCGGTCTACGACTTCGTCGACGCCACCGCCCGGGCGGGCGCACAGCGCGCCTTGGCCGCTCCGGGGGCCAACGGCCAGAGCCACGATTTTCGCTTCCGCCGGCAGGACGGCGCCGAGGTCTGGGGTCTGGTCTCGGCCAGTCCGGTCACCTCGCGCGAGGGCGCTGCGGTCGGCATGGTGGGCATGGTCACCGACATCACCGAGCGCAAGCGGACCGAGGAGCGGCTCCGCCGCTCGGCCGAGCGGCTGGCGGTGCTCCATGACCTCGATCACGCAATCCTGGCGGCGCGCTCGCCGGCCGAGATCGGCCGGGCGGCCCTCGGCCGCATGCGCCGGATGGTGCCCTGCCAGCGATGCACCGTCGTGCTGTTCGACTTCCCCCGCAGCCAGGCCCAGCTGATCGCGGGCTTCGCGGCGGGGGCCGCCCTGCCGGCCACCACGATGCCGATGGACCGCCTGTCGGCCGAGGACGTGCTCCGCGGTGGGGCGGTCCGCGCCATCGACGATCTGGCCGACCTCGAGGCGCCCGCCCCCGTCCTCCGCGAGCTCCGGGAGGACGGGATGCGGAGCGTGCTGAGCGTCCCGCTGCTGGTGGACTCGGAGGCCATCGGCGAGATCAACCTGTCCTCCACGGCCCCGCGCGGCTTCTCGGCCGAGCACCGGGACATCGCGGTGGAGATCGCGGCGCCCCTGGCGATCGCGATCCAGCAGGCCCGGCTCCGGGAGGAGCTGAGTCGCCAGGCGGGCGAGCTCGAGCGGCGGGTGGCCGAGCGGAGCGCCTCGCTCCGGGCGGCGACGGCCGAGCTGGAAACGATGGTGTACGCCGTGTCGCACGACCTGCGCGACCCGCTCCGCCACATCTGCGGCTTCAGCCAGCTGCTGCTCGACGACGCCGGGGCCACCATCGATCCGGCAGTCGAGCACTACGCCCGCCGGATTCGCGATGGGGCCGGCCGGATGTCCGGCCTGGTGGACGACCTGGTGCACCTGGCACGGGTCACCCGCCAGGACCTGCTCCGTCGCCCGGTCGAGCTCACCACCCTGGTCGAGGACCTCGTGAGCCAGCTCCAGACCCAGGCCGAGGGTCGCCAGGTCGAGTGGCGGATCGAGCCGCTGCCGACGGTGGACTGCGACGCCACGCTGGTGCGGCCGGCGCTCCTGAGCCTGCTCTCGAACGCCCTCAAGTTCAGCCGCCCGCGGGACCGGGCGGTCATCACCATCCGGCCGATCGAGCACGAGGGCCAGGCGGGCCTGGCGGTGCAGGACAACGGCGTCGGCTTCAAGATGGCATTCGCGGGCAAGCTGTTCGGCGTCTTCCAGCGGCTGCACCGGCCGGACGAGTTCGAGGGCAACGGAGCCGGTCTGGCGCTGGTGCAGCGGGTGGCGCAGAAGCATGGCGGCCGGGTCTGGGCGGACTCGGGGCCGGATGGGGGCGCCACGTTCTACCTCACGCTCGGTGCCCCGGCGGCCTGATGCTGCCGGACGACCTCGACGTCCTGCTGGTGGAGGCCGATCCGCTCGAGGCGGAGCTGCTGCTCCGGGCGCTGGGAGAGCTCGCCGCGCCGGAGCGGGTCGGCGTCGCCCGGGACGGCGAGGAGGCGCTCGACTACCTGCTCGGCCGGAACGCATTCCGGCACCGGCTGGGCGCGCCACACCCGCCGCTGGTCCTGCTCGAGCTCCGGCTGCCCCGGATCGACGGGATCGACGTCCTTCGCACCCTCCGCGCCAGCCCCCGCACCGCCACGGTCCCCATCGTCATGCTGTCCTCGGCGGCCGAGCCGCGCGAGCTGACCCAGTGCTACCAGGCGGGCGCCAACAGCTGTGTGGTGAAGCCGATCGAGTTCCGCGAGCTGGCCGGGACCCTGCACGAGCTGGGCCGGTACTGGCTCCGGCTCAACCGACCCGCGCCAAGCGGCGTGGCGGGCTAGCGGCTCGACAGGCCTGACACTTTCCCGCGGCCGCGTCCGTCATCCTCGGGTCGCGCAGGCTGACGCAACCTCACCCATCCCCGAGCTTCTCGTGCTCCCCGTCCCCGCCGCTCTCGCGCTCCTCGCGCTGCTCGTTTCGCCCCTCGTCGCCCAGACCCGGATCGACATCCCCTACCAGCGGTTCGCCCTGCCGAACGGCCTCACCGTGCTGGTCCACGAGGACCACAAGGCGCCCATCGTGGCGGTGAACGTCTGGTACCACGTCGGCTCGAAGAACGAGCGGCCCGGGCGGACCGGGTTCGCCCATCTGTTCGAGCACCTGATGTTCAACGGCAGCGAGCACTACGACAAGGAGTTCCAGGACCCGCTCGAGCGCGCCGGCGCCACCGACCTCAACGGCACGACCAACGAGGACCGGACCAACTACTTCGTCAACGTCCCGACCTCGGCGCTCGACCTCGCGCTCTGGCTCGAGTCCGACCGGATGGGCCACCTGCTCGGCGCCATCACCCAGGCCAAGCTCGACGAGCAGCGGGGCGTGGTCCAGAACGAAAAGCGGCAGAACGAGAACGAGCCCTACGGCAAGGTGTGGGACTTCCTCACGCCCCGGCTCTACCCGGCCAACCACCCCTACTCATGGACCGTGATCGGCTCGATGGAGGACCTCAACGCGGCCAAGCTGGATGACGTGAAGGCCTGGTTTCAGACCTACTACGGGCCGTCGAACGCGGTGCTGGTGCTGGCGGGAGACATCGACCTGGCCACGGCGAAGGACAAGGCCACCCGGTACTTCGGCGACATCCCGGCGGGTCCGCCCGTCACCCGGCAGGAGACCTGGATCGCCAAGCGCACGGGCAGTCAGCGCGGCGTCATGCAGGACCGGGTGCCGCAGGCGCGGCTGTACCAGGTGTGGAATGTGCCCCAGTGGGGCTCGGCCGACGGCGACTACCTCGCCCTGGCGGCCGCTGCCCTCAGCAGCGGCAAGTCGTCCCGCTTGTTCAAGCGGCTGGTCTACGACGAGCAGATCGCGACCGACGTGGACGCGTCGGCGGACCTCAAGGAAATCGGCGGTCTGTTCACCATCGAGGCCGGGGTCCGGCCGGGAGCGGATCCCGCCCGGGTC
>JBBRGH010000051.1:0-12424 GCA_038240915.1 Gemmatimonadales bacterium
AGCCAAGGTAGCGCTCGAGCACGTCCCGCTGATGGCTGGGCCGGTTCAGCGAGTGTGACGCGCCCGGGTACACCACCAGCTGCGTCTCCCGGCGCAGGCTCTTGAGCGCCTGATACATCTGCTCCGAGTTGATCAGCGGGACGTTCCAGTCCTGATCGCCGCAGAGGAACAGCGTCGGCGTGGTGATCCGGTCGGCATGGAGGAACGGGTAGGACACCTCGAGGTACTTCCGCAGGTGCTTCCACGGCGTCCCCAGCTCGGCCTCGTATTCCTTGACGTATTGGTCGGTCCCGTAGCCCGCCAGCGCGTTGGCTATGCCGGCGCCGCTGGTGGCCGCCTTGAACCGCTGGTCCCGGGCGATCACGGCATCGGTCAGGATCCCGCCGTAGCTCCAGCCCCCGATGCCGAGCCGCGCCGGATCGGCGATCCCCTGCTGGACCGCCCAGTCCGTCGCGGCCAGCACGTCGTCGCTCTCCTTCTGGCCCCACTTGGCGAAGATGACGGTGGAATACTTCTCGCCCCGGCCGGTGCTGCCCCGGTAATTGACCCCGAGCACGACGTACCCCTGGGCCGCCAGCACCTGCCAATCGAGGTTGAAGTCGAAAAAGTCCTGGGAGTCGGGGCCGCCGTGGATGCGGACCACCGTGGGATAGCGCCGGCCCGACTGGTAGTCGGGCGGCTTCACCATGACGCCCCGGACCTCGGCCCCGTCCCGGCTCCGGACGCTGATCGGCTCGGTCGGTCCGAGCCGGAGTTGGGCCAGCCACTCGGCGTTCTGCCGCGTGATCGGCCGCAGCTCGGCGCCCTCCACGGCGGCGAGCTCGGCGGGCGTGGACGGATCGCTCCAGAGGACCGCGATCTTGCCGTCCGGACCGGTCGAGAAGTCCGTCACCGAGCGATTGCCCTGGACCACGCGGTCCACCGGTCCTCCGGCCGCCGGCACCCGGGCCAGGTGATTGACCCGGTCGTCTTCGAGCAGGAACAGCACCGACCGCCCGTCGGCGGAGAAAGCGGGCGACAGGACGTTCCGATCGAGTGACGGGGTCAGGATCCGGGCGGTGCCGCCAGCGGACGGAACCACCGCCAGCTTGTTGCCGGCGTAGTAGATCAGCTCGAGCGGGCCGCCCTGGACGTACGCGATCTGGCTCCCGTCGGGACTCCAGGCCGGGGCCCGGCCGCCATTTCCCGGGTCCTGGTCCGGCCCCGGAAAGGTGGTGAGCTGCCGGGGCTCGGCGCCCGCCCGGGCGTCCACCACGTAGAGGTCGTAGTTGGCCGTGCGATCGTAGTCCGGCCGGCGCCGGCTCACGAACGCGATCGAGCGCCCGTCGGGCGACCAGGACGGCTGGCCCTCGTCGGAGTCGCCAGGGAGCAGGAGCGTGGTGGCGTGCGTGGCGACATCGAGGAGGTAGAGATGGTCGTGCATCTCGCGGAGCCAGCCGACCTCGTCCTGCTTGAACTGGAACCGGTCGATCACGATCGGCTTGGGGGCCTTGGTCGAGGAGTCGCCCGGGGCCTTGGCATCGGGGTCGGGGTCGCTGGCCACGATGGCGAGCCGGCGGCCGTCGGGCGCCCATGCCAGCTCGCTCACCCCTCCGGCCAGATCGGTCAGCCGCTCCGGCTCTCCGCCCTGCCGGTCGAGCAACCACACCTGCTCTACCTCGCGGGGATCCTCCCGGTCGGACAGAAAGGCCAGGTAGCGGCCGTCCGGGCTCCAGCGCGGAGCGTGGTCCGCCCCCGGGCCGCGGGTCAGCCGGGTCTGCTGCGCCCCGTCCCAGCTTGCCAGCCAGAGATCGGGGTCCTCCTTGTCCTTCGCGGTGTCCGTCGCCGACACCGTGTAGGCCACCCAGGCCCCGTCGGGTGAGATTTGGGGATCGCTCACGCCGCGGAGCCGCGCCAGGTCGTCCAGCGCGACCGGCCGCTGTGCTGCCAGCCCGGGGGCCAGCAGAAACGAGATGGCGAGGATTGGCAGCCCGAAGCGTCTCACCCATGGCCTCCTGCGGCGGTTTCACCCCTGCGCCCACCCACTTCGTGACCTTCGGAGTCTTCGTGGGTGCGGAGCCCGCGATCTCGACCGGTATGACGTTGCCGATCCTCGAGTCGCCACAGGGCCCCGAATGCCGCGTTCTTTGCGGCCTCCCTGCTACGGGCCCTTGTATACCGTCCCGCCCTTCATCACGAAACCGACCTTGGCGAACGAGCGCAGATCCGCCAGCGCATCTCCCTCCACCGCCACGATGTCGGCGAATTTGCCCGGCGCGAGCGAGCCCACCCGGTCCTCCCACTGCATCAGCTGGGCGGCCGAGATGGTGGCGCTCTGGATCGCCTGGATGGGGGTCAGGCCGTACTTGACCATGTAGGGCAGCTGCAGCGCGTTGAGCCCGTGCGGATAGACCCCGCTGTCGGTTCCGTAGGCGAGCTTCACCCCGGCGGCCACCGCCTTCCGAAAGCCGGTCCGCTGCGCCTCGGTCGTCTCGGTGTTCTTCCGGAGGTACTCCTCCGGCCAGTGCTGCGCCCGGCCCACGCTGTCGATGTAGTCGCCGTTCCAGATGTCGGCCACCAGCCAGGTGCCGTGCTGCTTCATCAGGGCGATGCCCTCGTCGTCGATCAGGGAGCCGTGCTCGATCGAGCGGACGCCGGCCCGCACCGCCCGCTTGATCCCTTCCGCCCCGTGCGCGTGGGCCGCGACGAAGGTGCCATACTCGGCCGCCTGCTCCACCGCGGCCCGGATCTGCTCCTCGGTGTATTCCGACACGCCCGGCCTGGTGCCCCGGGTGAGCACCGCCCCCGTGGCGATGATCTTGATGAAGTCGGCGCCGCCGTTGAGCAGCGCGCGGACCCGCTCGCGCACCTGGTCGGCCGAGTTGGCGACGCCGAAGCGATAGGACATGGGGAGGGTGACGTCGGAGGCCGCGCCGACCAGCTCCCCGCCGCCGGTGGAGACCGTGACGTAGGCGCCCGCCACCCGCATCCGGGGACCGATCACCGTGCCGTCGTCGATCGCGTCCCGCAGCCCCACGTCCACGAAGGCGCGGTAGGTGCCCACGTCGCGGACGGTGGTGAACCCGGCTAGGAGGGTGGACCGTGCGTTCCGCACCCCGCTCATGGCCTCCTGGGTCTCAGAGCGCTCGAGCGGCTGGAGCACGTCCGCCTGCAGCGCCTCGCCGACCAGGTGGGTGTGGCAGTCGATCAACCCCGGCAGCACCGTCCAACGACTCAAGTCGATCACCCTGGCACCGGCCGGGATTTTGGCGCCGGCCGGCTGAATCGCGGTGATTCGGTCCCCTTTGATCACCACCACCTGATCGCGGCGGACCTCGCCGCGCTCGACGTCCACCAGGCGCCCGGCCCGGATGGCTAGGACGGCCGGTTCCTGGGCCCGACCATCGGACGAGACGGCGAGCAGTCCCAGTGCCGCGATGGCGGCGTGGGCGACCCGGACGAACCCGGATGGGCGCCTGGGCATGGCAGCTCCTGAGCCTGCTGGGGGGAGACAAACGAAGACCGGCGCCGGATGGCGCCGGTCGGGGAAATATACCCGCCGTTGGTGCGAGGGGCGACTCTGCCGCCCTACTTCTTCTCGGTCGGCTTCACTTCCACCTTGGGCATGTTCACTTCCTTCTTCTCGGTCCCGACCGTCGGCACGGTGATCGTGTCCTTGACGGTGCCCGTCTCAATGCTGGGCGTGTTGACCGTGTCGGTCGTGGTGCCGACGACAGGCTTCTGCACCTCGTACTCGCCTTCGCCCGTCTTCTTGCAGGCGCCGGTGATGACGAATGCCGCGATTCCCGCGGCCAGTGTGAGCTTCCGCACGTTTGACCTCCCGGTCTCGAAGATGATTCCCTGACTGCCGGAATCAATGTCGCACCGGGGGGCGTTTCGGCCTGTGCGCCCTGTCACCGGGGGGACCCCGGCGCCCAGTCGAAGCCGAAGGCTTTTCCTCATCCGATGTAGAGAATGTCGACAACGGATCGTCAATCACCTGTTTCTATTGACCTTACACAGCAGAGCATGCACGTTTTCTGGTCACCAGCCGCGGGAAACCGCGCTGGGGACGGACCTCACCGCAGCCAGGCAAGCCGGTCGCTATCCTGGGATCTGGCTGTCCCACGAACCCCGACCGAGGTGTCGCCCATGCCGCCAGTCCGTGCTGTCGTGCTCTCGACCGTCTCCGTGCTGTCCATCTTTGCCTGTGCCCGCAACGCCCAGCGGGGCCTCGTCATCGGCGCCGCCGGCGGGGCGATCGTGGGCGGCGTCATCGGCAAAGTGTCCGGCTCGACCGCCAAGGGCGCCATCATCGGCGCCGCCGTGGGCGGTGCGGCGGGAGCCATCATCGGCGACCAGATGGACCGCGAGGCTGCCGAGCTGAAGCAGAACATTCCCGGCGCCACCGTCGAGCGGGTGGGCGAGGGGATTCAGGTGACCTTCGCCTCCGGCCTGCTCTACGACTTCGACTCCGACGTGGTCAAGCCCGCGGCGCGCGAGAACCTGCGCTCGCTGGCCACCAGCCTGGAAAAGTATCCCGGTTCCGACCTGCTCATCCTCGGCCACACCGACAGCGTGGGCACCGACACCTACAACAAGCGCCTGTCGGTCCGCCGGGCCGACGCCGCGGCAAAATATCTGATCCTGCAGGGGGTCGATCGAGCCCGGATCGGGACGGGCGGGCTGGGCGAGGAGGAGCCGGTGGCGCCCAACAGCGATGAGGCCGGCCGGCAGCGGAACCGTCGGGTCGAGGTAGCGATCTACGCCAGCAAGAAGCTCCAGGAACGGGCGCACCAGCAGGCCGGCAGCTGAACACGACGACGGCCACCCGAGGGTGGCCGTCGCGATGCTTCCGGGGTGTGGCTCCCTCGGCGGCGCTCAGTCCTGCACGAGAATCAAATACTTCGACGCGGCCCAGAACTCCTCCGGCTGGCCGATCTCGACCGCGCCGGTGATCTTGCCGTCCTTGGTGACGCCCGAGGCGAGGTAGTTCGGGCTCTGGCGCGACACGATCTTGTACTTCTTGTCGGTGCGCGGCAGAGGTATCGACTTGTTGGTGGTCTTGTCGATCGCCGTGAAGCCGTCGGGGGTCAGGTTCCGGGCCGGCTCGAGGCGGGTTCCGCCGAAGATGAGGAACTTGGAGCCTTCCTTGGTGATGATGCCCTTCTTCATCAGCTCGTCCTTGGTCCCGACCGCGTAGTACACCGTGTTCTTGTACGCGGTCAGGTTGACGACGGTGTCGCTCAGGGCGGCCTTGTCGGACTGGAGCTGACCCTTCTCGGTGGTGAGGGTGTCCACCCGGCCTGCCAGGGTTGAGATCTGAGTATTGGCCGCCGCCAGCTGCGACTCGTAATCCGCCCTCTGCGTCTCAGCGGTGCTCCGGAGGTCCTCGATCGTCTTCTTGTAGGTCTCGATCTGGGCCAGGAGACGCGCGTTGCGCTGCCGGGAGGTCTTGGCCCGGGTCTCGGTCTCAGTCAGCTTGGCTTCGCTTTCGTTGAGCTTGGCGATGACCGCCTGCACCCGCTCGAGCGCGGCCTTCCGGTCCTCGCGGTCCTTCCGGGCACCTGGCAGGCCCGGGTCGGTGCTGGCCGTCGTCACGGACAGGCTCTTGGCCTTGGCGAGCTCGCCGTTCATGTCGGTGACGAACTGGGTGGTCTCGAGCACCTCGGTCAGCAGGCTGTCCTTCTGGGCCTCAGCCGACTTGGCATCGGCCAGCGCCTTCCTCAACTCGCCCTGATTGCAGCCTGTCGTCGCCAGGGCGCCGACCACGAACAAAGTCCAAGCGTACTTCCGCATGCGCACCTCCCCACTCTGTGATTGATGGGTACCCCGCACGGACGCCATGGCCTGCCCGATCAATCCGCACGAGAGCGCCCGCCCAACGACAGGGACGGGTGCGCCGGCCAGAGGGAGCCGTACTCCGGAATGCAGGTTTGATCGAGAGACGCCCGAAGGATAATGGGTGTGCATCCAAGTCGCTACCCCAGAGCCACCTAATGTGATCTGGGTCACATTTCACTTTAACGTGTGACCGGAGCGGCCGGCCGAGGGAGGGAGGCGACGGTCCGGCGCCTCAATCGCCATCCTTCCGTGAGTTGCCGTCCTTCCCCTTCCCTCCCTTGGGGTGCCCGTTTCCGTTCCCGCCTCCGCCCGAGCCATCGCTGCCAGACCCGCCGCCGGCGCTGCCACCGCCCGACCCGCCGCCGTTCCCCTTCCCACCCGACCCGCCGTCACTCCCGTCCGCCGCGTCCACGCTCGTTGCCGTGAGCCGGAAGCGGACCCGGAGGTCCTGCCCGGGTACCGCCACGACCGCTTCGATCGCCTGGGAGCCCGCCTGGCTGCCCAGGCGAGCGCGTACGCCGGCCTGTCCGGCGGCGTCGGTCGTGGCCGAGCCCGGATCCACGGCCGCATCCGGCAGGTCGTCGGTGAAGCGGAAGACCACGTCGTGGCCCGCCACGGGCAGCCCGTCGCCGTCCGCCAGCTGGACCACCAGCGGTGAGGACAGGTCCGTGCCGGGCTGGCCCTCCTGCTGATCGCCTGCGACGATCAGCGTTGGAGGCCGCTTTCGAACGCGGGTTCGGCCGGGCGCGTCCGGGCCGATGCCGTGTCGCCCAGACCCCGCAGCCGGCGGGCCGCCTCGGCCAGGATCTCCTCGGTCTTGCAGAAGACGAAGCGCACGACGGTGCGTCCGCCGCCCTCCCGATAGAAGCTCGAGCCGGGCACCGGAGTCACTCCCACCTCGCGGCTGAGCCAGACCGCGAACGCCGTGTCGTCGAGCGGCGGCGCGCCGGCCGCGGCCGGCCCCAGCCCGGCGAAATCGGCCAGTATGTAGTACGCGCCCTCGGGCCGGCGGCAGCGGAAGCCCGCATCCTCCAGGGCGCCGTGCAGCAGATCGCGCTTGCCCCGGTACATCGCGGCGAGTCCGTCGTAGAAGGACGGCGGCAGGCCGTCGAGGGCCGCGGCCACCCCCTCCTGCAGCGGGGCCGGCGCCCCCACCGTCAGGAAGTCATGGACTTTCCGGATGGCGTCGGTCAGGGCGGCCGGCGCCACGATCCACCCGATCCGCCAACCGGTCACGCTGAAGGTTTTGGAAGCGCCGCTGATGGTGACCGTCCGGTCGCGCATCCCCGGCAGCGTGGCGATCGGCAGGTGGGGCCCGTCGAACCGGATGTGCTCGTAGATCTCATCGGTCACCGCCAGCGCGTCGTGCCGGATGCAGAGCGCGGCGATGGCGTCGAGCTCCGTCCGCGTCAGCACCCGGCCCGAGGGATTGGCCGGCGTGTTGACGATGATGGCGCGGGTCCGGGCGGTGAAGGCCACAGCCAGCTGGTCGAGATCGAGCGGCTGACCGGGCTCCAGGGGCACGAAGACCGGCCGGGCGTCGGCCAGGATGGTGTCCGGCCCGTAGTTCTCGTAGAACGGCTCGAAGACGATGACCTCGTCGCCCGGATCGACCACCGCGAGCAGGGTGGAGATCATCGCCTCGGTGGCCCCGCAGGTGACGGTGATCTCGCGCTCGGGATCGGCGTCGAGACCATACCAGGCCGCGTACTTGCGCCCGATCGCCTCCCGGAGCGCCTGCGCGCCCCAGGTGATGGCGTACTGGTTGATGTCGTCGTGGATGGCCCTGGCCGCCGCCTCCTTGAGCAGGTCGGGCGCGGGGAAGTTGGGGAAGCCCTGGGCCAGGTTGATCGCCCGATGCTCCCGCGCCAGCCGGCTCATCCCCCGGATCACGGATTCCCGAAAGCCATGGGTACGGCGGGCAGTGGACACGGCGGCTCCGTTGCGAGGGACGGGGGGCGATCGGGGAAGGTTAACCGAAGGTGCCGCACCGAGCACCCTGCCCGGCGCCGGGCAGGGTGCCGGTTCGGCCGGGACGATCACTGGCCCGATCGTTGCCGCAAACGCCGCCGTCCCCCCGACCCGAGACGGCGTG
This sequence comes from Gemmatimonadales bacterium, assembly GCA_038240915.1. GTDB lineage: Bacteria > Gemmatimonadota > Gemmatimonadetes > Gemmatimonadales > GWC2-71-9 > CAVVWJ01. Next base: position 7,919 of record JBBRGH010000051.1, read on the forward strand.
CCGCACCCATGACTTCCGCGCTCCCCCTGCCTCCCTTTGTCGATCTGCACAACCACCTCGTGCCCGGCGTGGACGACGGCGCCGCCAGCGTGGCCGAGTCGCTCGACGCCCTCCGGACGCTCTACGCCGAAGGGGTCCGCACCCTGGTGGCCACGCCGCATCTGCTGCTGCCGCATCTCGCCACGGACAGCGCGATCGGCCGCACGCTGGACACCCACCGGCGCGCCTTCGACAGCCTGGCGGATGCCGCGGCGCTCGAGCCCGACCTGCCCGCGATCGGGCTGGGTCAGGAGATCTGGGCGCCCGACGCGGCCGCCGTGCGCCGGGTGACCGGCCGGTCGGACGTGGGACTGGGCGGCTCCCGGACGCTGCTGGTGGAGTTCGGCTTCGAGCTGCGCGGGTCACACGTGGAAGTCGTCCAGGCCGCGATCGGCGCCGGGTGGGGCATCGTGGTCGCGCACCCCGAGCGGTATCACTTCCCGACCGGACTGGAGCCGCTCGAGGTGATGCACCGCTGGCGGGAGATGGGGGCGCTGCTGCAGGTCAACGCGGGAAGCTTCACCGGGCACTACCGGGATCACCGCCCGGAGTCGGAATCGCTGGCCTGGGCGATGGCGGCGGAGGGCCTGGTCGACGTCATCGGCACCGACCACCACGGGCCCCGGCGAACCGGCGTCTCTCCGCTGGAAGCGTTCAGCGTCCTCCGCGCCCGCGGGGAGCAGGCGCTGGCGGAGCGGGCGATGGTCGAGCGGCCGGGCGCGATACTGCGGAAGGAGCGGCTGGCGCCGCCCGAGACCGTCAGGTCGCGAGCGGCAGGCGCGTAGCCCCGATGGCCTGCAGCAGGTACCCCATCGGTCCCGACTGGTCCATGGCGGCCACCGTGACCGAATCCAGTTCGGTCATGATCCGGCTCCGCAGCTCGCCGTAGGCCCGCGCGGCGCTGGCATCCTCGAACCGGATGGTGTTCCTGGTCAGCGTGTAGGTCCCCGCCTGCGCATCGAGCACCCCGAACAGGCTGTCGATCTGCTCCAGCAGCGACGACGTCATCGCCGCCAGGGCCGGCGACTCCATCCGCGAGGGTCGGGCGTACCACGCGCGCAGCGCCGCCGGTGTCCAGGCCCGCGCCTTGGAGGCGACCGTGAATGAATCCTGCCACTCACGCTCGATCGTGGTCTGCTGCTGGCGGTAGACGCGGACGAAGTTCGCCATGCCGGCCAGGCTCATCCGGGTCTCGGCCACGCCCCCGGCCGGATTGAGTCGGCCGGCGCTGAACAGCTGGCCCAGCCGGGCCACCCGGACACCACTTTCCAACCGCTCGCGGGCCGCGTCGTGCGCCGCGCTCCAGCGCGCCAGGAGGCCATCCACCGTCGCGGTCTCCGACCGGGCCGCGGCTGGGGCCACCGCTTGAGTCGCGCGGAGGAGCGCGTGGGCCCGGAGCTTGGGCGCGGCGGGAAGCTCGAACGCCGGCGCCGGGGTGGGCGCCTCCGCCACCTGGGCTTCGGCCGGCTGCCCGACGCTGGCGGCGCCACTGACGTCGGTCCAGCGGGCGGCGAGCGACACCGTCGGGGTGCGGGGACCGGCGGAAACCATGGAGGCCGGGGCGACACGCGGCACCGCGGTGGCGGCGGCCTCGTGGGTGGACCAGGGCGGACGCGGGCCCGACGCCGCCAGCTGGAGACCCAGAATCAGCAGCCCGCCGGTCACGCTGAGCGCGAGGGGCCTCCGCCACGGCTGGTTGGGATCGACGTCCCCGCCCTGCTTGGAATCGGCGGCGGGAGGCTCCGGGTCGTGGGCGCCGGCGAGCTCGTCGGTCGGATCGTTGAAGAAGGTCCAGGTCTGTCGCTCGAGCGGGGCCAACGGGGGGTCCGCCGGGCGCTGCGCCGAGACGATCGCCTTGTACTGGGGATGCAGGGTGACCGAGATCCACTTGGAGGTGGCCCGGTGGTAGATCCGCGAATGGGTATCCACATCGCCGTTCCGGATGGCCGCGGCGAGCTCGTCGCCCGTCCTGTACAGCTCTTCCTTGCCCGGTCGCAGCTCGACGAGATACATGGTGGCACTCGATTCCGTTCGCGGGCCAGGGCCCTGGGTGAACGTGTCCAACCAGTGAAATGGGAGGTTCGGCGGCTTCGGCCCGCCTCCAGGTGCCAGATCCGTGCTCCGGCTCGCCCCGCGGGGCAATTCCCACATCACAAACCTGCAGAGAAATCCTAACTCATTGCCAGCTAACATCTTGGGTTGGATGACTGCGGCCACCGCCGCTCGCGGCCTCGGGGCCGATGCCGCCCCCCCTTCCCGGCTCCACCCCCCGGCCCAGCACGCGTTTTTCCCTAGGGGTTGGTGGAATGCAAGATGTTTCGCTCCACCCCCCGATTGATTAGAGTCCGGACAGGTCCCCGTGCCGGGAGGGTCCCGGACGCGAGCTCACGAAACCCACGCCGCCGCCGGCGGCGGTTGGAGGATCTATGGTGGAACAGCGGAGACGAACCGATGCGATCGATCCCTGGCTCTCGGCCCGGAACGCCGGTGGCGGCGGGGGCGGTACCGGACAGGTCGGCGCCCTCTTTCTCGCCACGGTGCTCGGGGTAGGCGTGGGACTCCTGGCTGCGCCGCAGCCCGGGACCCGGACCCGACGGGCGCTCCGGAAGCGGCTCGCCGACGTGGGCGAGGACATCGGCGAGGAGCTCGGCCACCTCGAGGAGCGGAGCCGCCCGCTCCGTCGGGCCGTGCGCGATCGCGCCAAGGATCTCCGCAAACGGGGCAAGAAGAAGTACGAGGAGACGGCCGAGCAGCTCGAGGAACTGCACCACGACGCCATGGAGCAGTTCGAGGGCGACGGGGACGACTCGGGCGTGCTCGCCACCGTGCTCACGGTGGGCGCCGGTCTGGCGGCCGCGTACTTCCTCACCAGCGACCGCACCGCGCCCACGCGCGATCGGGTGCGCGAGGCCGCCGCCACGGTCCGCGACGAAGCCGAGGCCCGCTGGGATCGCTACCAGAGCCGCCGGGGCGACGGCCATCCCACCACCGAGAGCGGCACCCGGATCGATCCGGCCGACTCCGCGCCGCAGGCAAGCTGACCCTTTCCCTCCCCTCCGGGCGCCGCCTCGGTCTGGCGGCGCTCGCCCTGGTGGCCCTCCTCCTTGCGGCCGCGGGCACCTGGACCTTCACCTGTGGTTTCGACGGCTGTCCGTCGCCGGCAGAGATCCTCGCGTTCCGCCCCAGCGAGGGCGGCCGGGTGCTCGATCGCGCCGGGGCCACCCTGGGCCGGCTCGACTACGTCCGCCGGATCAACGTCCCCCTGTCCCGTGTCCCGCGGCACGTGCGGGCGGCGTTCATCGCGGTCGAGGACAAGCGGTTCTACTACCACCACGGGGTGGACTGGCGGAGCGCCGCGCGCGCGCTCGTCCGCAACCTGCGCCACGCCGACGTGAGCGAAGGATTCAGCACCATCACCATGCAGGTGGTGCGCAACGCCTTCGTCCCCCGCCTGGCCCAGCAGCGCACCTTCCGGCGGAAGCTGATCGAGATCTATCTCGCCGGCCGGCTGGAGCGCGCCCTCACCAAGCAGCAGATCCTGGCGCTCTATCTCAACGTGATCTACCTCGGCAACGGCGCCTACGGCATCGAGGCCGCCAGCCGCGATCTGTTCGGCAAGGGCGTGGCTCGCCTGACGGCGGCGGAAGGCGCCACCCTGGCGGCGCTGGCGCGAGGCCCCTCGGTCTACGCTCCCCGGCGCCATCCCGACCGGGCCGTCGCCCGCCGGAACCTGGTGCTCACCGTCATGGCCCGGGAGCACTACCTGCCGGCCGCCACCGCCGAGGCGGCGCGGGCCAGTCCGCTTCGACTGTCGCCCGGGCTGCCGCATCCGCGGGAAGACCGCTCCTTCGCGCTCGATCCCGTCCGTGCGGCGGTGGATTCGCTGCTGGGCGACGACCAGGTCGGCGACCTGATCGTCTACACCACGCTCGACGGCCGCGCCCAGCGGGCCGCGGAGGACGCGGTGCGGCGCCAGGCCGACGTGATCGACCACGGCCCGGGGCGCGGAGGCCGGGCCGGGGCACACGCCGACACACTGCAAGGCGCCCTGGTGGCGATCGACCCCCGGAACGGCGAGCTGCGCGCCATCGTGGGCGCCCGGCGCTACGTGCCTGGCGGGTTCAATCGCGCGCTGGTGGCCAGGCGCCAGCCGGGCTCCGCCTTCAAGCCATTCGTCTACGCGGCGGCGCTGGCCCGCGGGATGACGCCTGCGGCCGTGATCATGGACACGCCGATCGAGCTCACCGAGCACGGCCGCATCTGGCGGCCGGTGAACTTCGACGGGACCTACGCCGGGCGCCTCACCCTCCGCCGGGCCCTCATGCGCTCGGCCAACGCGGCCACCGTGCGGCTGGGCGAGGCGGTGGGCGAGCGGCGGGTGGCCGCCCTCGCGCGCCTGGCCGGCATCCGAAGCCCGCTGGCCGCGGTGCCGGCTCTCGCGCTCGGCTCGGGCGAGGTGACGCCGCT
>JBBRGH010000052.1:0-12381 GCA_038240915.1 Gemmatimonadales bacterium
ATCGGAGGCCAGCGCCGCCGAGGAAACGCCCGGCAGGCTCGCCACCCGCTCGAGCAGCGCGTCGACGAAGGCCGCCTGCCGGGCGGGCTGGTCGTAGCGGGCCCGCGGCAGGATGACCCGGGCGGTCAGGATCCCGCCCGACCGGAAGCCGGGATCCACCGCCTGCAGCCGGAAGAAGCTGGTGAGCAGCAGCGCCGCCCCTACGAGGAGCATGCACGCCACCGCCACCTCGCCCAGCACCAGCAGGGCTCGGGTCCGGCCCGCCGAGCGCCGTCCCGCGGACCCGCGACCGCCCTCGGCCAGCCCATCGCGCAGGTCGTAGTCGAGCAGCCGGACGGCCGGGACCACGCCGAAGATCAGCCCGGTGACCAGCGAGAGCCCGAGCGCGAAGGCAAGGGCGGAGCCGTTGATGCCGATCTCATCGAGCCGCGGGATGGTGCCGGGCTCGAGCGCCTGCAGCGCGCGCACGCCAGACCGCCAGGCCGAGGCCAAGCGCGCCGCCGATGAGCGACAGCAGCACACTCTCGGTCAGCAGCTGGCGCACCAGGCGCAGGCGCGAGGCGCCCAGGGCGGCGCGGATGGTGACCTCGCGCTCGCGCGCGGCCACCCGGGCCAGCATCAGGTTGGCCACGTTGGCGCAGGCGATCAGCAGCACCAGCCCGACCGCGCCCATGAAGAGCAGCAGGGCGGGCCGGATGTCCCCGACGACTCGCTCCTGCAGCGGCTGCAGGTCCACGCTCCAGCCCGCGTTGCTGCCCGGATGCTCCCGCTCCAGGCGACGGGCAAGGGTCACCATTTCCTGCTGGGCCTGCCGCTGCTCCACCCCCGGGGCGAGCCGGCCTACCACTTCGAGGAAGTCGTTCCGGCGGCCCATCGTGGTATCGGTGGGCAGGGTGGCCCAGATGTCCACTGCCTGCGGCACCGCCAGCCCCTGCGCGCCCGCGCCCACGATCGTGTACGGCAGCCCGCCGAGCGTGACCTGCCGCCCGATCACGTCGGGGCGGCCGCCGAACTCGCGGCGCCAGAACCCGTCGCTCAGGATCGCCACCCGCGCCGCCCCGCGCCGCTCCTCTTCCTCGCGGAAGCCGCGGCCGGCGGAAATCGGCGCGCCCAGCACCCGGAAGTAGTTGGCCGTGACCAGGGCCCCGCGCACCACCTCGGGGTCGCCGGCGCCGGTCAGGATGAATTGGGTATTTGCCCGGGCGCCAGGCCGGCAAAGCCGCGGCTCTCCCGCCGCCAGTCCAGGAAGTCCGGCAGCGATGCCGTCTCCCGTCCGATCTGCGCATGGTGGCCCCAGACGGCGACCAGCCGCCCGGCGTCGGGAAACGGCAGCGGACGGAGCAGGACGCCGTTCACGGCGCTGAAGATCGCGGTGTTGGCCCCGATGCCGAGGGCGAGCGTCAGGATCGCGACGAACGCGAACATCGGGTGCTGCCGGAGCGAGCGGCACGCTTACCGAATGTCCTGCAGCACGGTCAGCTCACCGCCGAGAGCTGCCGCTCCTCGACCACCTTGCCGTCGAAGAGGTGGACCGAGCGCTCGGCGTGGCGGGCGTAGCGGGCGTCGTGGGTCACCATGCAGATGGTGGCGCCCGCCTGGTGCAGCTCGCGGAGCAGCTCCATGACCGCTTCGCCGTTGGTCGAGTCGAGGTTGCCGGTGGGCTCGTCGGCCAGCAGAATGGCGGGGTCGCCGGCCACCGCACGGGCCACGGCCACCCGCTGCTGCTGGCCGCCCGACAACTGGGCCGGAAAGTGCTTCATCCGGTGCGACATCCCGACCCGCTCCAGGGCCGCCTGGACCCGGGTCCGCCGCTCCTCGCCGGCCATGCCGCGGTAGGTCAGCGGCAGCTCGACGTTCTCGTACACCGTGAGATCGCCGATCAGGTTGAAGGCCTGGAAGATGAAGCCGATCTGCCGGTTCCGGACCCGGGCCCGCTCGGCGGCCGTGAGCCGCGAGACCGGCTGACCGTCGAGGATGTAGCTGCCCTCGGTCGGCGAGTCGAGCAGGCCCAGGATCGAGAGCAGCGTGGTCTTGCCGCAGCCGGACGGGCCGGCGATGGCGAGGTACTCGCCCTTGGGGATCTCCAGGTGGATGTCGGACAGCGCGTGGGTCTCCACCTCGTCGGTGTAGAACACCTTCTTGATCCCGCTCAGCGCGATCAGCGGCTCGCTCATGTGTGTGGCCTCAGCCTGTCGTGGGTTTCAGTCCGGAGTCCTGTGCTGCCCTGCCTGCTATTCCACGCGTACCCGATCCACCCCATCCCAGCGGGACATGTCGGAGATGATCACCTTGTCGCCCTGCTGCAGGCCCCCGGTGATCTCCACCGTGTTGACCGAGGTCCGCCCCAGCCGCACCGTGGTGCGGACCGCCTCCTTGCCATCGGGGGTCAGCCTGAACAACCCGACCGCGCTCCCCGGCTGGCCGAAGGCCGGACGGCCCACGTGGAGTACGTTGTTGAGCCGCTCGACCTGGACCGTGCCGTCCACCGACAGGTCGGGGCGCGCGCCCCGCGGGAGTTCGCCCGCGAGCGAGACATCCACCGTCACGGTGCCGTTCTGCACGGCGGGGTCGATCCGCATGACCTTGCCCTGGGCAATGCCGTTCCGGGTATCGATCGCGGCCGGCTGGCCCAGGGTGACGTCCTTCGCCTGGGTCTCGGGAATGCGGAGCACGGCCTTGAGCCTGCCGGGCTCGACGATACGCGCCAGCGTGGCGCCGCTCTGGGCCCACTGCCCCACCTCGAGCGGCAGCTCCTGCAGGATCCCGTCGGCGCCGGCCAGCACCACCATCGAGCGGACCCGGCCGCGCTGGAACTGGTTCACGTCGCGCAGCCGGTCCACCTGGGCCTGCTGAAGCGAGAGCTGCGAGTCGGCGGCCTGGGTCATCACCGCCAGCCGCTCCTGCTCCACCTTGTAGCGGGTGGCCAGCTCCTCCACCTGGTCCCGCGTCCGGCTGGCCTCGTTGGCTGAGATGAGCTGCTTCGCCATCAGCGATTCGGCAGCTTCGCCGTTTCGCTTGGCCTCGAGGTAGGCCGCGCGAGCGCCAGCCACCTGGGCTTCCTGGGAGAGGCGCTGAGACGAGAGGTTGGCGTGGAGGTTCACCTGGTCGGCCTGGGAAACGGTGAGCTGGCGCTCCGACTCCAGCGCCTCGAGCTGGACGTCGGGATTGCTCAGCTCCAGCAGTACGGTGCCCGCTTTCACGGTCTGCCCCGCTTCGGCCAGCCGGCGCTCCACCCGCCCGGCCGTCACCGCCGAGATGTAGCGGATCCGCTCGGGCACCAGCGTGCCGTGCCGGCGCACCTCGATCACCAGCGGCCCCCGCTGCACCGAGTCGATCCAGATGGAGGCGCGGTCCACCCGCGGGGCCGCCGGCTTGAGGCCGCGCAGGCCCAGGGTCGCGAGCACGAGCGCGGCCAGGACCAGTCCGCTGTAGAGCAGCTGTTTCCGGCCACGCTGGGCGGGGGCTCGCGGTATGTCCACGCCGTTTCCTTCGCTGAGAGAATCACTGCTGGCACTGGAGGCCCGACGACCTCGCCCCTGAAGGGAAGGTCCGTGCCACCGGCGGCTTCTGCCACACTCGCTGCTCCACCAACCACTTGCGTGCGTGCGAAGCGCGAGCCGAAAGCACGCCGATGTGCGGTCGTGGGACTGGCGAATCCCATTTCCGGACATAACCATGTGTGTATGGGTGCAGCCTGCGTCGTCTCCCCACCCAATTTCGGCCTCCCTCCCGCGAGCCATCCTATGGTGACTGGCGTACCGAAGGACCTTTACCATCTGGCCCTCGCAGGAGGCGCGCTCCTGGCCCTCGCTTGCGGCCACACCGATCCCTTCAGCACTCCCCCCTACGGTACCAACCAGCCATTCGATGCCACACCGCCCGTCCGGGTCACGCTGAACACCGGGCCGGACCGAGGTGCGTCCTGGCTGCCAGACGAGTCTGGCATCCTCTATTCGGCGGGGCAGCCCAACCGGGCCGACAGCGACGTCTGCCTGGCGGAGCTGCCGCCCGATGGCGGCACCCAGCACCGGCTGGTCTGCGATCTCACCGTGGCCGATGCGACGTGACCAACGCCTTCGAGTCGCCCGCCGCCGCGGCCGACGGCCGGCTGGCCTTCGTCTCGGCCACCAGCTCGATCGGCGGCACCAATCCGTCCGGCGAGGCGATCAAGCTGGCGCCCGCCTTGGATGCCGCAAACGCCACCACGGTTCAACCGATCCCCTACGCCCTTCCCGCCGAGCCGACCCACAGCGGCGTCTCCCAGCTCCGGTGGCTGCGGGATAACCAGCTCGTCTATCTGGCTCAGCTGGTCGCCTACCGGCGGCCCTGCCCCTTCTGCCAGCTCGACACCATCCGGACCGGGCTGGATGTGGCCGTGCTCGACGTCTCGCCGCCCGGCTCGAGTCCGGTGGTCCTGCCGAGCACGGACTTCGCGTCGGGCGTGTCGCCCGGGGCCAGCGGCGACGAGGTCTACTTCACCCTGAACGGCGATTCGCGGGTCTTCCGGCGGACGCTCTCCACCGGCGAGCAGAGCGTAGTCCACGACTTCGGCCCCGCCGGGATCGCGCGGGATATCCACGTGGCCGGCGGGCGGCTCGCGGCGGTGGTGGGCGGGCGCGTCCACCTGACGCTGGATTCCCTCCTGGGACCGGTCCAGCGGGACAGTGGCGGCTTCGTCCACGTGGTGGACCTGGCCACCGACGCGGACGTGACGCTGAGCGACGACCCCCATGTCTTCCGCCGCCCGGTGCTCGCGCCGACCGGCGACCGGGTCGTGGCCGAGGGGTACCCGCTGATCATCACCCGGATTCCGGATCCGAGCGCCGGCGGCGTGGTCTTCGACACCACGGTCGGCCGGACCAGCGACCTCTACCTGTTCACCGCGCCATGACCAGGGCCACCCTCGCGCGCGTCGCGCTCGTCCTGGGAACGGTCGCCCTCGCCGCGGGCCGGCCGCTCGCCGCCCAGAGCGACGGGGCCATCGAAGGCCGGATCCAGGCAACCGGCTCCGGCCGGTCACTTGGCTCGGTCCAGGTGCTGGTGGATGCCGGCGTCGGCGCGGTCACCGATTCCTCGGGGCGCTACCGGGTGCGCGCCGTCCGTACCGGCTGGCATCGGGTGGCCGCACGGCTGATCGGCTTTCGGGGAGTGGTGCTGGACAGCGTGTTCGTCCGGGCCGGTGCCACCAGCCGGGCCGATTTCGAGCTGACGGCGACCGCGCTGGAGCTGGCGCCGCTGGTGGTGACCGCGCCGATCGACGAGCTGCTCGACCCGCTGGCCACCAGCACGGAACAGAAGATCAGCGCGGCCGACCTGCGAGACCTGCCGGTCAGCTCGCTCGAGGAGGCGATCGCGCTGAGCGCGGGCGCCGTCGGGCGGAGCTTTCGGGGCGGCCGGATCGGCGAGGAGTCGTTCATCCTCGACGGCCTCGGGGTCAAGAACCAGCTCGACGCGGCCAGCGGCGGCCTCGGCCTCAGGATCCCGCCCGATCTCCTGGGCGAGGCATCGCTGGTGACCAATGGCTTCTCCGCCCGCTACGGGCAGGCGCTGTCGGGGCTGGTGAACGTGGTGACTCGCGATCCGGGCGAGCGGTGGGAGGGCCGGGCCGCCCTCGAGACCGACCGGCCGTTCGGCGGCGGGCAGGACTACGGGCTCGATCGCGGGGCCGTGCGCGTCGGCGGTCCGATCGCGGGCGGCGTCGGCCTGGTGGCCGCCATCGACGTCACCGGCCGGCTGGACGACGATCCGGTCAACGCGCCACCGCCGACCAACCCGCTCGACCCCAGGATCCAGCAGCCCAATCTCCTGCCCCACAACAGCGGCGAGCAGTGGAACGGGGCGGCCAAGCTCGTGGTCCCGGTCACCAGGGGCGCCATCCTCCGCGTGTTCGGGATCCATTCCGAGGACCAGCGCCTGCTGTTCGATCCCGCCTTCAAGTACGCCCTGGACTTTGCGCCGGCCCAGCGGCTCCGCGGCGACCTCGTCAGCGGACACCTCCAGCTCCGGAATGGCCCGCAGTCCCGCGCGCCGATCGTGGTGGACCTGCGTGGCGGCCGCTTCGTGCGCGAATTCCTCCGGGGCCAGCTCGACGGGACGGTGGATTACAAGGTGGGTGCCCTCACCGGCTCGCGGTTTCACGTGGTAGGGGAGAACGAGGCCCGGGCGCTGAGCCAGTCGCCCGATCCGATTCCCGGCCTCTCCCTGCCGGGGCTGAGCGACGGCACGCCCTGGGGCGTGCCCGCCTTCTTCCTCGGCGGCGGCTCACGCGCCGATCTGGGCTACAACCGCTTCGGCGAGACCCGGCTCCAGGCTGACGCGACCTACGGCGGCATCCGGCGGGTGGACCTCTTCGTGGGCGGCGAGTGGGCGGCGCAGCAGGTGCGGACCTATCAGCGGGTCCGCGGCTACCTCCCGGTGGGTGACGGCGACAGCGTCCCGCCCGCCGCCGTTTCCGCCTTCTCGCCCCGGAGCATGGCCGGTTACCTCGAGGCCCAGACGCGCGTGGCCGACATCGCGGTCACGGCCGGGCTCCGGTACGACCAGTTCGACTCCCATACGGAACGCGCGGCGGAATCGCGCGGGTCCCGTCGCACGGTCAGCCCGCGGTTCGCCGTCTCGACGGTGCTGAACCGCGCCACGGTGGTGGCGAGCTACGGACGGTTCACGCAGGCGCCGGATTATCAGTTCCTGGTGGACGCGGCCTTCGACGACACCACCCGGACCGGCCGCTTCCGCCGGGGCAATCCCGACATTGGCTACGAGCGGGCCACCCAGTACGAGTTCAGCGTTCGCTACCGCCTGGTCGAGGCGGTTTCGCTCCGGGTCGGCGTCTACCAGAAGCGACTCGATGGCCTGGTCGCCTCCGTCCCGCTCGGCCTCAACCCGGATTCGACGGTGTTCGGCAACGCCGACGCCGGGACGGCCCGCGGCCTCGAGCTCCTGGCCGAGCGCGAGCTGCGCGATGGCTTCGGCTTCCGGGTGGTCTACACGCTGCAGGATGCCAAGGCCACCTCCACCGATCCGTTCCTGCTCAACCGGCTGCTGGTGGTGGATCCCCAGACCGGGGACACCATCCGTCCCGCCCGGGCCGAGTTCCCGCTCGACTTCGATCAGCGGCAGACGCTGACGGTCATTCTCCGCGGGAAGGCGCCGGAAACGACCTGGCCCAAAGTCGCGGGGGTCCGGCCGGTGGCCGGACTCGAGGGCTCGGTGATCGTCCGCGTGCTCTCCGGGCTGCCGTTCTCACGCTACGATACGCTGGTGACGGATTCGCTGGTGGGCTTGCCCAACGGGTCGCGCCTGCCAATGTCGGCGACCGTAGACCTGCTGGTGCGGCGGCCGCTCCGGCTCGGGGGCACGACGGGCGGGATCTATCTCGACGTGCGCAACGTGCTCAACCGCCAGAACGTGGTGGCCGTGCGGCGGGATACCGGCGAGCCGCAACCCGACAACGGGGCGATCGGCCGGATGGCGGAGGCGGCGTACGCCGCCCACCCCGAGACCATCCCGTACGAGTCGGCCCGCTACCGGCGGAGCGCGGACCTCAACGGAGACGGTTACGCGTCGGGGCGGGACGAGCTGTTCCCCTTGTACGTCGCGGCCGCGCGCGACATCTCGCAGCCGCTGTTCGCCTACGGACCGCCCCGGCTGATTCGTCTGGGACTGGAGTTTCTGTTCTGATCGCGAGCCGGGCGCCCCGGTCAGCGGGAGTCCGCCACCAACTCCCCGGCGAGCTCCTCCTCCAGCAGCGCCTTGTTGATCGCCATGCCGGCCTCGGCGCCTTCGGCCGCCGCCACCACCACGAACTGCGCCTCGCGCGAAGCATCGCCGCAGACATAGAGCCCGGGCACATTGGTGGCTTCGCAGGCGCCGGTGTCCACCGCGCCCTCGCTGGTGAACTCGCAGCCCAGGCGGGCCGGCAGCTCCGACGCCTGCCGCTGGCCGGTCGCGAAGAAGAGTGCCCGGCGCGGTTCGGCGTCGCCCTTCGCAAAGACGATCCGGTCCAGCCGACCCTCCCGCCCCTCGAGCCGGGTCACCTGCTCCTCCCGGACCCGAATCCCAGCTACCTCGAGCCGATCCCGCATGCGCTCGGAGTGGGTGCGCGGACCATCGGTGCAGAGCACCAGGTCCCGGGTCCACACCGTGAGGGCGAGCGCCAATCCCGCCGCGCCGTCCCCCTGGCCGTAGACCGCCACCGGCTGGTCGCGCCACTCCCACGCGTCGCAGTACGGGCAGTGGTGGACGCTCCGCCCGTACAGCGCCCGGAGGCCGGGAATCTCGGGCACCTCGTCCACCACGCCTGTGGCGAGCAGCAATTTCCGGCTCCGGAAGGTGGTTCCGTCGGCGCAGCGGATCTGGTACCCCCGGCCGTCCCGGGAGGCATCGAGCACCCGGCCCGCGCTCAGCTCCACGGTCTCGTAGGGCCGGAGCTCCTCGCGGGCGATCCGGAGCAGCGTGGCGGGCGGAGTGCCGTCCCGGCTCAGGAACCCGTGGACGGCGTGCGACCAGCGGTTCCGCGGCTCTCCCGCATCACACACGAGCACGCGGCGCCGGCAGCGACCCAGCAGGAGGGCGGCGCTCAGGCCCGCGGGGCCGCCGCCCACGATGATGCAGTCGTAGATCACCTGGGTGCGGTGGGTTTGTAGGGAGACAGATCAGCGAAAGTCAGCGGCCGCTCTCGGCAACGATCCGATCCCCACCTCTCCGGCGTCCATCACCTGGTTGAAGCGGCGGAGATCGTCGGCCACCTGACGCTCGGGGTCGTCGCTGAAGAGCTGGCCCAAGGTTGCGCCGAGACGTCCTGCCGGAGCCGTGTAGCGGAGGACCAGGCGAACCGCGGTACGCCCGAGACCTCGGCCGAGAAGTGGACGGAACCGGACTGCTCGATCTCGGCGTCCGGCAGCGAGCGCCAGGCGATCATCTCGTCCTCGATCTCGTCGTGGACCTCCGCGTCCCATTCGAGCCGCGTCCCCAGCGGTCCCTTGGCCACCCAGTGCATCCGGCGCTCATCCCGCATCGTGACCGATTCGAGGTTGTCCATGAAGCGCGGGAGATTCTCGAACTGGCGCCAGAACTGAAACAACTCGCTCGGAGCGCGATGGATGACGACGGCCTGCTCGATCCGCCGGCCATCCGTGAAGGCCGGCCGCGGCAAGAGTCCCCTTGCCGCCCGGTGCTCCTTCAGGTTGCCGATCGCCCGCTTGACCTCGCACCGGCCGGTCACCGCCCGCCGCACGAGCCCCAGGCCGATGGGCACCAGCAGGAGCCGCATCCGCTGGCGCCCCAGCGGGTAGGCCAGCAGCGCCACTCCGGCCGCCCCGGAGATCCAGCGCTCCGCCGCGCCGACGTTGCGCTCGATATCCGACCGCCCCCAGAACAGACGGTTCGGCCAGTCCCGTTCGGAGGCGTCGTCACCGGGTCGTGCCGTCATTCGGGAGGCTCCATTCGTGAACAGGATCGTCCCACGCATGGTGCCGACTCGACCCTGCTCGTGCGGTGACCAGGCTCACCCACCCTGCCGGCGGCGCTCGGCCTCCGTGCTGCGCTGATGGGCTGCATCGTCCAGCAGCGCCGCTTCGCCGTCCCGGGCGTCCGGATCGGCCCTTTCGTCGCTGGCGGTGGCGTAGACCCGCCCTTCCGGATCGCCCCTGGGATCACCCATCTCGAGGTCCTCGAGCATCTCGAGGTCCTCGAGCCGCGGCTCGGAGCTGTCGGCGCGGTCTGCGGCCTGGTCGAGCTCGAAGCGGCGTCGTTCATCGTCGGTCATGGTCGCGAATTCACGACCCAGATTCCTGGCCATGGGCGTCACTCCTGATGGTGGTCTCGAGCAGCGCCTTGTGCCGCGCGAGGTCGTCGTTGAGGCGGCTCCTGGGATCGCCGCCGAAGAAGTCGGCCACCGCGCGGCCGGCCCGGCCGCTCGGCGGGCTGTAACAGAAGCGGACGTCGATCCGCGTCCCCCCTTCCTCGGGGCGGAAGCGGATGGCGCCGGCGTTGCTGAGGATCGATCCCGGCTCGCTCCGCCAAGCCAGCAGCGTATGCTCCTGCCGCTCGGTGACCACCGCCTCCCAGGTGAGGATCCGCCGGCCCGGCCCGGTCAGAATCCAGCGCGAACGACCGGCCCCGAGATCCTGCACCTCGCGGACGTTGGTCATGAAGAGGGGGAAGTTCTCGTAGCCGGTCCAGAACTCGTAAACCCGGTCGATCGGCGCGTCTACGAACACGGACTTCTGGATGTCCACTGTCCGGCGGCGCTCCCCCAGCGCGGGGACCGTTGCCGGCCGGCGGGGGATGGCGGCCGCCAAGCCAAGGCCGAGGGTGCGAAGGAGCTTCCCGCTGCGCCCCCGGCGCACCAGACCGTAGACAGCCATGGCGCCGGCCGCCACCCGCGCCAGCTTGGCGACGTCCGTGGCCCGCCCGCCATCGGGCAGGTTGGCGGCGTCCAGGCCGTCCAGGTCTCCCAGCCGGGCGCCGTAGCGCCTGGGAGCGGAGACTCCGCCCAGCCGCGCTCGGACCCGGGCGCGGCGGCCCGTGCCGCGTTCCGGATCGAGGAAGTACACCAGCCCGGCGCCCACCGCCGTGCCGCCCAGGAAATGCTTGGCGCTCATCGTTCCACCCCCGCGTGATCCTGCCTGAGCCAAAGGTGACCCACGGGCGGTTCCGGGCGGTGATTCCGCTCACACAATCGGGCGGAACTTTCCCCTCGCCACGCATCGACGCCCCCGGCCCGCCCTCTTACCTTTCACTCCAGTCCGGAGCCGCCCACTCGGTGCGCCCTGTAGGAGTGTCCTTGCCATGCTGCTGATCTTCCTCTGTATCGGTCTTGCCGCGGGCATCCTTTCGGGAATGTTCGGGATCGGCGGTGGCGTCCTGATCGTTCCCGCCCTCGTGATGTTGGCCCACTTTCCGACCCGGACGGCGCTGGGCACCTCGCTCGGCGCGCTGCTGCTGCCGGTCGGTCTGCTGGGAGCCTACATCTACTGGGAGAACGGCCACCTCAACACCAGGGCCGCGCTGCTGATCGCGGTCGGCATGAGCCTGGGCGTGTACGCCGGGGCCCGGCTGGCCCAGACACTGCCCGCGCCGCTGCTGCAGCGACTCTTCGCGGTATTCGTCGCGGCGCTGGCTGTTCGCCTCTGGCTCACGGCGGGTTCCGCATGAAGCTGCTTAGCGCGGCCTTTCGTGAGGAGCAGCCGATTCCCGCCGTCCACGGCTGCGAGGGAGAGGACCGCTCACCGCCGCTGGCGTGGTCCGAGATTCCGGTGGCGACCCGGACGTTCGCTCTGATCGTGGACGATCCTGATGCGCCACGAGGCACGTGGGTGCACTGGATACTGTTCAACCTCCCGGCCGACGCAGTCGAGCTCTCCCCGGGCGTGCCAAGGAGACCCGAGCTGCCCTCCGGCGCCCGGCAGGGCGTCAACGACTCGGGCGACGTGGGCTACGGCGGCCCCTGCCCGCCACCCGGTGGACCGCACCGCTACTTCTTTCGACTCTACGCCCTCGACTGCGGGCTCAACCTTCCGCCGGGCGTAAATCGGTCGGACATGGATGAGGCCATGGCCGGCCACGTCCTGGCCGAGGCCGCCCTGATGGGGACCTATCAGCGATGACGAAGGACAACCTGGGCCGGCTACTTCTGACGCTCGCTTCCGCACTCGCTGCGGCCGCCTGCTCCCACAGCGGGGCGGGCGGGGCGAGCCCGCGGGCCCTGGCCTCGGGCACCTTCCACAACGCCGCGGGCGAGCGGGTCGGTCTCGCCACCCTCAGCGACAGCGGCGGCACCCTCCGTCTGGGTGTGAGCGTCGCGGAGCTCGACCCCGGGCCGCACGGCCTTCACTTCCATGCCCAGGGCAGCTGCACCACCCCCGATTTCGCCTCGGCCGGCGCCCACTTCAACCCCGATCACCGCCGGCACGGCCGCCTGAGTGCCGAGGGTCCCCACCTCGGAGATCTGCCCAACCTGGTGGCCGGTCCCGACGGCTCGGCTGACACCAGCTTCGTCGTGGCCCGCGACCTGGCCGAGCCGGGCCCTCGCTCGCTGCTGCAGCCGGGCGGGACCGCGCTCGTGATTCACGCCCGGCCCGACGACGAACGCACCGATCCAAGCGGCGCGTCCGGCGACCGGGTAGCGTGCGCCGTGCTCGCGCCCGGCTGAATGGCCGCCTCCCCCGTGCCCACCGCGACCGAGGTGCGGGCGCTGCTCGCCCGCGGGAGCGGGGCGAACTTCGCCGCTACCAGCCCGGCCCCCGCGGACTCCAGGCTCCGCCCCCGAGTCCTCAAGCTGCCCCCGGCGGCTGCGGCCGATCGGGTGGCCGGGGCCATCGCCTGCATCCGGGGCTGGCAAGTGGTCGGCCGCGGCGACGGCATCATCCAGGCCACCCG
>JBBRGH010000053.1:0-12223 GCA_038240915.1 Gemmatimonadales bacterium
GCCGCGCGGGCCTCGCCGCGGGAGTGGAGCAGGTCGTCGGGTGGGCTGAGCTGGACGTATAGCTTCCGTACCGCCGGATTCCAGGTGGCGTATGTCAGGAAGGTGAAGAAGCTTTCCATCGGCTGGACCGGCAGGCCGTAGGTCTCGACCGGCTCCGCCACATCGCGCAGGTCGGGGGTCGGGTCCGGGGCCCCGAACCTGGGTCGCTTGAGCGCGAAGACGGCGGCCCTCCGGGTGACGCCGTTGAGGACCAGCACCAGCCCCGGCTCCTCCAGGCCCGTCAGATAGTAGAGATCGGGCGATTGGCGGAACCGGACCGGATACTCGTGTTCCTGTCCGCCGAGGATCACGACGATGCCGTCGGGGATGCCGGCCAGCAGACGCTCGCGCCGGGCCGCGAACTCGGCCTTGTCGAACGGCGCCTGCGCCGCCAGCCGCAGCGGCGCCAGGGCAAGAGCGAGACACAGCAGCAGACCCAGGCGGTGCCGGGCGGGAAGGACGGACCAGGGCATGCGGGGGATCCTCACAGGATGACCGGGAGACGTCGGGACGGTGCGCCGTTCCCTGACGGGACCGCACCGCTCCGGGTTTCCCGGGGCACGGCGCGGGGAATCGCTAGGCCTGCCGCTCGTGACAGCGCACGTCCCGGGTCCCGCCGGGCGTCAGCTGGATCCGGGTGAAGACCTGGGTCATTGCGACCCCCCGATAGGCGCAGAGGAGCACTGGCCGCCGAAGGCGGAACATGACGATGCATTCGCGCCGACTGCACTGGACCGAGGTGGCCGAGCGGTCGAGCGAGCCCATCCGCCGGCCGAGCACGCGCGTCCACGGTCCACCCTCCTCCATTTCCCGGACCAGGCGGGTGGAGTCCCGGGCGGGCAACTCGGTGTAGCCGTTCTCCCGGACGAAGGTCTCCGCGCAGCGGCGCGCCATGTCCTCCATGCTCTCGCGCAGGTCGCGCGGGATCAGGCAGCGCTGCGGGTCCTGCCGGAGCCACGGCGCGACATGCGCCGAGGCCCTGGGGCGCACCGCCGGACCGCAGCCCGAGAGCGTGGCGCCGCCGGCCACAGCCAGCGCGAGGAGGGGGAGGGCAAGCCGACGCATCGTATCTCCAGACGATGCTTGATAGTGAAAGTGTCGCCCGGTGCCCGCCAGCCCCTCAGTTCCTGCCCGCCAGCGCTGGCCAGACCTGCTGCAGCGTCCGGTGCGGGCCGCGGGCGACGTAAATCACCAGGTCGCGCTCCTCGGCCACGCTCCAGGCGCTCGTCACCCGGGCGGCGGGCTCGACCGACTGGAACAGCGGGATCAGATCCGATCGGTTCACGCCGATCGTCACCACCACGGCGCCCGGCCGGGTCCCGGGGCCGAAGAACCAAAAGCTCCCGGCGGGACTCACGACCGGCGGCAGGCCCAGCCGGGGGCCGAAGAAGTCGAGCGCACCGGCCTCACCGTAGTTGGCCCCGACCAGGACGGCCCGGTCCCGGTCCGTCGAGGGGAGCGACCGATAGACCTGCGCCACCGCCCTCGCCTGCTCCTCCCAGCCGAGCATGTCGGCGTAGTCCTGGGGCAGCCGCTCGAGCTCGCCGGTGTTGGTCCGCAGCGCCGACGTGGCGCCGATGGCCTCAGCGTAGCGGGCCATCGCGGCCGGGGGAAGGATCGGCACCCCGATGGGGAGCAAGGCCGTCAGCGTGAGCAGCAGGAGGGCGACCGTGCCCCATCGAAGGACCGGGCCGAGCCGGACCCCCTGCACCGATTCGAGCATCACGGCGCCGGCGCCGAGCAGCGCAGGATACACCGGGCCCGCGTAGTAGGACTTCCCGTGCAACGCGATCAGGATGACGAAGACGGCGACGCAGGTCCATCCCACCACCCGGAACGCGCGCCAGCGGGCCGCGCTCAGCAAGCCCGCGAGGCCCACCAGTCCGAGCAGGGTGCCGGGCCCCCACTGAAGCTGACCGGCGAGGAAGCCGAGCGGTGTGACCCGCTCGAGCTGGGTCTGGCGCAGGTCGGCCATCTGGCCGAGTACCGGAAAATCGAGCCGCACCTGTCCCACCAGGCTGGGGCTTCCGATCGCGAGTGCCATCAGCGCCGCCACCCAGGGCCATGGGGTGAGCAGCCAGGTCCGGTGTCCGGTGGCAAGCAGTCCCAGCAGGAGCGCAAGGCCGATGAGAGCGGCGCTGAACTTGGCCAACAGGCCCAGGCCGAGCGCGCCGCCGAGGACGAGCCACCAGCGGGGCGAGTCTCCCCGACAGAGCCGGATCAGGGCGTAGAGCGCGACGGTCCAGGCGAGCTGGTCCAGCACCACCGGCTGGAACAGGTTGGCGGAGCGGAGGAAGAGCGGGCTCGCGAGGACACCCAGCGCGGCGAGCGCCTGCGCCCGGCGGCCCCCGCCGAGCTCCCGGGCCACCAGCGCCGCCAGCACCAGGAGCGCGGTGCCGGCCAGTGCCGGCACCAGCCGGATGGAGAACAACGAATCCCCGAACACGGCGCGGACCGACTCGGCCACGAGGGCAATGGCCGGCGGAAAGTCCATCCGCCAGAGACGGAGATGGCGACCCATGGCCAGGTAGAGCAGCTCGTCGCGATGAAAGCCGTACGGAGAGATGGCGTTGACCGCGAGGTGCAGCGCGAGCTTCGCGGTCGCCAGGCCGGCGACCACGGACCACGCCACCGATGGCCGCGAGGGTGCCGACCCGGGTTCGGCGCTCAGTCGAGGGTGATCCTTTCCTTCAGGATCCAGACCTTGGTGGCGAAGAAGAGCCGGATCATCGCGGCGTGGTCGGCGGCCGGCACCAGCACCACCAGCGCCTCGCCGTCGGTGCCCTTGGTGGGCCGGACGTTCTGTTTGAGCCGCATCCGGCTCTTGAGCGCGTCGAACCACGGGGGGAGGTGGTGCCGTTCGTCACCCTTCACCACATCCTTGGTCTTCGCGCCGGTGGGGTCGGCCAGAGCGACCTGGCAGTACCAGCGGCCCCGCGCCTCGCCCTTGGTGGCCCGTGCGAAGGTCAGCGACCGGTCGGTCAGCTCGGCCCAGACCTTGAGATTGGGCGTCGTGCGGGGACGGACCTCGAGCCGCTGGCCGCGGCCCTTGGGCACCCGGACCACGAACTGCCAGCTGTTGCGGGCGGGGAAGTTGCCGTCGGTGACGGCGTAGCTCCGTTCGGTCCCCGCCATCGCCTCGCCGGCGAAGGTCCAGGTCGCCGGCCGCGAGTCGCCGGCTTCGACCGTCACACGATCCAGCTGGTAGCGCTTGCGCGGTGCCATGGGCTGCCTCCGGGTGGTCGTGACTCGAATCGGTTCGGGACGGGTGCTGGAACAATACCTGGCGCGAGCTACCCGGCGGAGCCTCCGGCGTCCCGGTGCGCCAGCAGGCGCTCGAGCAGCTGGATCTGTTCCCGCTGCTGGGCCACCAGGGCGGCCCAGTCGTGGTCGCGCAGCTGGTCGAGCTTGTCGTGCAGCGTCCGGATCTCCACCTCGGCCATGAGGTTCACTTCGTAGTCGTGGGCGGCCTCCGTCCGATCGCGCGCCGCCTGGCGGATCTGCGACATCATGATCACCGGCGCCTGCAGGGCGGCGATCATTGAAAGGAACAGGTTGAGCAGGATGTAGGGATAGGGGTCGAACGGGTGGCCCCGGCGGGCGAGCACGAACGTGTTCAGCACGATCCAGCCGATCAGCACGGTCAGGAAGAGCAGAATGAACGTCCACGAGCCCCCGAAGCGGGCGATCCGGTCGGCCACCCGCTCACCCAGGGTCCGGTGCTCCTCCAGCTCGCGATTGACGTCGCGCACCACCCCGCGCCGGCTGAGGAGATAGTCCAACACCCGTCGCTCGGCTGTGCCGAGCCGGGCAGAGCTGCTGGTGGCAGAGGTCGGCTCGGGATCGATGGACATGGCGACCTCAGGCGTCGGGGAGCATGCGCGACCGAAATCGTCGACGATCGCCTGCAGCCGGGAATGATTGGAATCGAAACATCCCTGGAGCGGGCCCGGGCGCGCAACGCCCCGGCGGCGTGAGGGCGCCGGAACCTCCCCGGCGTTGGGCCCGGCTCCGGGTGTGACCGCGGCCGCGCGGGGCGTCCTCTGCCGCATGGATCCCGAACTCCTGACCCGGCGGGCCCTGCTGCGTCGGGCCGGCGCCGCCTTCGCCGCGCCGGCGGCGGTAACCCTGGCGGCGGCGGTGGCCGCGTGCCGCGGACCGGCGCCGGGGCGCCTGGCCCCCGTGCCTCAGACCGGATCGGCCGGTCGATCGGCGGCGGCCCGTGCGACCACCGATCCCCACTTGGGGCCGGGCATCCGGCGCCTCGGCCTCGGCGGCGAGCGCGACGGGGTGCTGGTCCCTGCCCGATCGCGAGGGGCCGGTGCCGCTGGTCCTGATGCTCCACGGCGCGACCGGCTCGGGGCGGCGCGCGGCCCGGATGCTGGAGCCCACCGCCGAGGCGCTCGGCTGCGCGGTCCTGGCGCCTGATTCCCGGGGCGAGACCTGGGACGCGGTGACGGGCCAGTTCGGACCTGACGTGCGCTTCCTCGAGCGGGCCCTGGCCGAGGCGGCCCTGCGGGTCGAACTCGCGCCCGGCCGAATCGCCCTGGCGGGATTCTCCGACGGCGCCACCTACGCCCTCGCGCTCGGTCGCGCCAACGGCGACCGGTTCTCCCACATTCTCGCCTTTTCCCCCGGCTTTCTCCTTCCCGCACGGCGGGTGGGCACGCCGCGGATCTTCATGTCCCACGGCCGCCAGGACGCGGTGCTGCCGATCGCCTCCTGCAGCCGGGTACTGGTGCCGCGGCTCCGGCGGGAGGGCTACCAGGTGGACTATCGCGAGTTCGACGGCGGCCACGAGGTCCCGGCGGCCATGGTCCGGGCCGGGATGGGAGGATTCGCCGGCCCGGCGTAGCGATTCCATGCGATCGGACGGCCGCCCATCGTGGTCCACCCCATCCGCCCGGTTCCTGCCCTTCCCAACGGCGGTCACGTTCAGTTTGTATTGAACGCAGTTAAACCGGTTTCGCTCACCCGGACGCGCCTGGAGTTCTCATGGACACCGCCACCAGCCATTTCACCGACCGCATGGGTCTGCTGTTTGAGGCCGAAGGCCAGCCGCGCATCGCAGGGCGGATCTTCGGATATCTGCTGCTGAGCGACGACCCTCGCTCGCTGGACCAGCTGGCGGAAGGGCTTCGGGTCAGCAAGGCCAGCGCCAGCACCAACGCCCGCCTCCTGGCCGACAAGGGTGTGCTCGAGCGGGTGTGCCGCCCGGCGGACCGGCACGACTATTACCACGTCGCGCCGGACCTCTTCAGCCGGACGATGGCCGAGCGGATGCAGCGATGGCAGCGCTTCACCGAGACGGTGGGGGAGGCCCGGCGCACCCTGCCGATCCGGAGCGAACGGGTGCGGGCCAGGCTCCGAAGCTACGAGACCGCTTATGCCTACATGGTGGACGCCATCGGCGAGGCGCTCGACCGCTGGGAACGGACCGCCGGGGGCCGGCGAGTCGCCAGCGCCGAGGCCAAGCGGTGAGGCGGGTTCGCCTCGGCGCCCTGCTGCTCGCGGCCGGCGGACTGATAGGTGGATGCGTGGGCACTCCACGGGTGTCGGGCGTGCCCGGCGCGTCGCCGGCGCCGCAGGTACCGTGGACGCCCCCCGCCAGCGCGCTCCGCGACCTGACCCCCGCCGATACCTCGTCCGCGGCCGCGCTGCCGGCCGACCTGGGCGACCGGATCCACCGGCTCACGCTAGGGGAGATCGTGGACATCGGTCTCCGGAACAACGCCGCCACCCGGCTGGCCTGGGCCAACGCCGAGGCCGCCGCGGCGGCCTACGGCAGCCAGCGGGGTGAGTGGCTCCCCACCATCGACGGCGACGTGACCGCGACCCGGCTCAAGACGGTGGCCAGCCAGGGGCGGACGGCGGTCCAGCAGTCGGTGCTCACGCCGAGCGTGACGCTGTCGTACCTGCTGTTCGATTTCGGGGGCCGGGGAGGCCGGGTGGAGGGCGCGCGCCAGCAGGTGCTGGCGGCGGGGTTCACGCACAACGCCGCCATCCAGGACGTCGTGCTGCAGATCCAGGTGGCCTACTTTCAGTACCTGGCCACCCGGAGCCTCCTCGGTGCCCAGCGAATCACGCTGGCGGAGGCGGCGGCCAATCTCGAGGCCGCGGAGGAGCGGCGCCGGGTGGGCCTCGCCACGATCGCCGACGTGCTGCAGGCGCGGACCGCGGCGAGCCAGTCCCGGCTCGATCTTCAGTCCACCGAGGGCAACCTGCAGACCACCCGGGGCGCGCTCGCCCTCGCGCTCGGACTGCCCGCCAACCTGCCCTACGACGTGGACTCGGCGGCGGCGGGCCGCCCCGTCGAGCAACTCTCCGACAGCGTGGACGCGCTGATCGCCTCGGCGCTGCGCGGGCGGCCGGACCTGGCCGCGTCCCGGTCGGAGGCCGAGGCCGCGCGGGCGGCGATCGGCGAGGCGCGCAGCTCGCTGCTGCCTTCGCTCAGCTTCACGGCCACCGGTGGCCGCACCTACGCCACCACGATCCCGAACGGGGCCAACAGCTACAACCTCTCGCTCGGCCTCGCCATTCCGCTGTTCAACGGATTCTCCCGACAGTACGACCTGCGCGGCGCCGAATACCAGGCGGAGGCGGCGGCCGCGCGGACCGAGACGATCCGCCAGCAGGTGGTCTACCAGGTCTTCAGCGCCTATTACACCCTGCAGACGGCCACCCGCCGGGTCCGGACCGCCGAGGACCTGATCGCGAGCGCGCAGCAGTCGAGCGAGGTCGCCCGCGCCCGGTACAAGGAGGGCGTCGGCACCGTGCTCGACCTGCTGGCGGCGCAGACCGCGCTCGCCTCGGCCCGGGCGCAGCAGGTGGACGCGCGCCTGGCCTGGAGCGTCTCGCTGGCCCAGCTGGCGCACGACGCGGGCGTGCTGGACCCACAGGGCGGCCACGCCCTCCGCCTCACGCCCGACACCACCGCGGCGCCGTCCGATTCGATGGCCGCGCCGTCCGATTCGACGGCCCTGCCGTCCGACACCACCACGGTGCCTCCCCGATGAGCCCTTCGATCCGCCTGCCGTCCACCGCCATCGCGCTCGCCCTTGTCGCCGCCTGCGCGAAGGAAGCCGCCCAGCCGCCGGCCAAAGTGCCGGTCACCGTGGCGGCCGCCGAGCGCCGATCGGTGCCGTACGAGCTGCTGGCCACCGGCGCCGTGGAGCCGATCCAGACCGTCGCCGTGCAGGCGCAAGTAAGCGGCCCGATCGTGCGGATCGGGTTCCGGGAAGGTCAGGACGTGAGCCAGGGCCAGGTGCTCTTCGAACTCGACCCCCGGCCGTTCCAGGCGGCGCTCAAACAGGCCGAGGCGCTGCTCGGCCGCGACCGCGCCACAGCCCAGAACGCCGAGCAGGAGGCGAAGCGCTACGCGGCGCTGGCCCAGAAGGAGTACGTCACCGCCCAGCAGAACGACGCCGCGCGCACCACGGCGGCCGCGTCCTCGGCCACGATGGCGTCGAGTCAGGCGGCGGTGGATCAGGCGCGGCTCAACCTCCAGTACGCCACCATTCGGGCGCCGATCGCCGGACGGACCGGGAGCCTCCGGGTGCGGGAGGGCAACCTGGTGCGGTCGACCGATACGCAGCCGCTGGTCACCATCAACCAGATCCAGCCGATCCTGGTCCGGTTCGCGGTCCCGGCGGCCAACCTGCCGGCGATCCAGAAGTATCGGGCGCAGAAGATCACCGTGCTGGCGGAGCCGGTCGGCGGCGGCCCGTCGAGCGAGGGCGCCCTGGCCTTCGTGGACAACGCGGTGGACACCTCCACCGGCACCATCCTCCTCAAGGCCAGGTTTCCCAACACCGACGGCGCGCTCTGGCCGGGCGCATTCGTGAACGTGCGGCTCCGGCTCTACGTCAGCGAGGACGCGCTGGTGGTGCCCGCCTCGGCCATCGTGGCCGGACAGCAGGGCAGTTTCGTCTTCGTGATCCAGCCGGACAGCTCCGCCGCCACCAAGCCGGTCAAGGTGGACCGCGCGGCGGGTGACCTGGTGATCGTCACCGGCGACGTCCGCCCAGGCGACCGGGTGGTGACCGACGGCCAGCTCCGACTGCGGCAGGGCAGCAAGGTCCAGATCAAGGCTTCGGCCGACAGCGCCCAGGCGAGGGCATCATGAACATCACCGGACTCTTCATCCGCCGCCCCGTCATGACCACGCTGGTCATGGCGGGCATCCTCATCTTCGGGCTGGTGGCCTACCGGGGGCTGCCGGTGAGCGACCTGCCCGCGGTGGACTATCCCACCATCTCGGTCAGTGCGAGTCTGGCGGGCGCCAGCCCGGAGACCATGGCCTCCTCGGTGGCGACGCCGCTGGAGAAACAGTTCTCCACCATTCCCGGGATCGAGGCGATGACCTCGACCAGCGGCCAGGGGAGCACCCAGATCTCGCTCCAGTTCGCCCTCAGCCGCGACATCGACGCGGCGGCGCAGGACGTCCAGGCCGCGATCTCCCAGGCCCAGCGCCAACTGCCGCAGGACATGCTGCCGCCGAGCTTCCGGAAGGTGGACCCCTCGTCGTCGCCGATCCTGTACTACGCGCTCCGGACCACCACCCTGCCGCTGCCCCAGCTCGACGAGTATGCCGAGACTTTCCTGGCGCAACGGCTCTCGACCATCGACGGCGTGGCCCAGGTCCAGGTCTACGGCTCGCAGAAGTACGCGGTCCGGATCCAGCTGGACCCGCAGCAGCTGGCGGCGCGGAATATCGGAATCGACGAGGTGGCGACGGCGGTGCAGAACGGCAACGTCAACCTGCCGACCGGCACCCTGTGGGGCACCGACAAGGCCTACTCGGTGGAGAGCGACGGACAGCTCACCAACGCGGCCGGCTTCGGCGCGCTGGTGGTGGCGTTCCGCGACGGCGCCCCGGTGCGCCTGGCCGACCTGGGCCGGGTGATCGACAGCGTGCAGGATACCAAGCAGGCGAGCTGGTTCAACGGCCAGCGGGCCATCGTGCTCGCGATCCAGCGCCAGCCAGGCACCAACACGGTGGCGGTGGCGGAGCGGATCAAGGCCGAGGTGGAGAAGCTCCGGCCCGAGCTGCCGGCGTCGGTGGAGATGGCCACGCTGTACGACAGGTCGCAGACGGTGAAGGAGTCGGTGGCGGACGTGAAGTTCACCCTCTTCCTGGCGCTCTGCCTGGTGGTGCTGGTGATCTTCCTGTTCCTCCGGAACGTCCGGGCCACGACGATCCCGGCGCTGGCGCTGCCGATGTCCCTGGTGGGCACCTTCGCGGTGATGTACCTGCTCGGCTACAGCCTCGACAACCTGTCGCTGATGGCGCTCACGCTGGCGGTCGGCTTCGTGGTGGACGACGCGATCGTGGTGCTGGAAAACGTCGTCCGCCACATGGAGCAGGGCGAGTCGGTCATGGACGCGGCCGTGAACGGCAGCCGGGAGATCAGCTTTACCGTCCTCTCCATGACCCTGTCGCTGGTGGCCGTGTTCATCCCGGTGCTGTTCCTGGGCGGGCTGATCGGGCGGCTGTTCCAGGAGTTCGCGGTCACCATCGGCGTCGCCATCCTGGTGTCGGGCTTCGTCTCGCTCACGCTCACGCCGATGCTGTGCAGCCGCTGGCTCAAGCCTGAGAGCGCAGAGCGCCAGCGGGGCCGGTTCTACCGGGTGACGGAGCGGGCCTGGGAGGGCTCGCTGGCCTGGTACGAGCGGAGCCTGGCCTGGGTGATGGACCGGCGCGGGCTGGCCATGCTGTTCAGCGTGCTGATCCTGGCCGGCACCATCGGGCTGGGACGAGTCGTCCCCAAGGGCTTCATCCCGAGCGAGGACACCGGCCAGCTGAACGGCACCACCGAGACGGCCGAGGGCACCAGCTACGACGCGATGGTGACCCACCAGCAGGCCGCGGCGGCGATCGTGCAGGAGGATCCCAACGTCGACGGGTTCATGTCCTCGGTCGGGGCGGGCGGTCGGAGCGCCTCGGTCAACCAGGGTCGCCTGTTCATCCACCTCAAGCCACGCAACGCGCGGGCGCTGAGCGCCGACGAGGTGGCCCAGTCGCTCACCCGGAAGCTGGCGGTGGTGCCTGGAATGCGGGTGTTCATCACCAATCCGCCGGTGATCAACATCGGCGGGCGGCAGTCAAAGAGCCTGTACCAGTTCACCCTGCAGGGCTCCGACATCGGCGACCTGTACGCCGGGGCGGCCGCGCTCGAGCGCAAGTTGCACGACATCCCCGGGCTCACCGACGTGACCAGCGACCTGCAGATCAAGAATCCGCAGGTACGGGTAAGCATCGACCGCAACCGGGCGGCCGTGCTCGGCATCGACGTGGATCAGATCGAGAACGGGCTCTACAACGCCTACGGCGCCCGGCAGGTGAGCACCATCTACACGCCCAACGACCAGTACTGGGTGGTGCTGGAGCTGCTGCCCCAGTACCAGCGCGACCTCTCGGCCATGAGCCTGCTGCACATCACGGGGCGGGCGGGCGTGTCGGTGCCGCTGGGGAGCCTGGCGCAGGTGACCCCGTCGACCGGCCCGCTCACGGTCAACCACTCCGGCCAGCTGCCGTCGGTCACCCTCTCGTTCAACCTGACGCCCGGAACCTCGATCGGCACGGCCGTGAGCCGGGTCGAGGCGGCCGCCCGCGAGGTGCTGCCGTCCACCATCAGCACCAGTTTCTCGGGCACCGCCGCAGCGTTCCAGCAGGCGCAGCAGGGCCTGCTGGTGCTGCTGGTGCTGGCCATTCTGGTGATCTACCTCGTGCTCGGCATCCTGTACGAGAGCTTCGTCCACCCGCTGACGATCCTGTCGGGGCTGCCGTTCGCGGGCTTCGGTGCGCTGCTGGCGCTCACGATCACCCAGCAGGATCTCAGCATCTACGCTTTCGTGGGCATCATCATGCTGATCGGGATCGTGAAGAAGAACGCCATCATGATGATCGACTTCGCGATCGAGGCGGAGCGAAACCACGGCAAGAGCGCGCGGGAGTCGATCCTCGAGGCGGCCAGCGTGCGGTTCCGGCCGATCATGATGACGACGATGGCGGCGCTGGTGGGGACCCTGCCGATCGCGCTGGGGCACGGGGCCGGGGCGGAGTCCCGGCGGCCGCTGGGCATCGCGGTAGTGGGCGGGCTGGCGTTCTCGCAGATCATCACGCTGTACATCACACCCGTGATCTACACCTACCTCGACGCGCTGCAGTAGCGGTTCGGCCACGGGGCGCAGGCCCGGAACGCCGGCCGGGACAGCGCGGGCGAGCTGGCGCCGGACGGCGCGCGGGCGGCGGTCTAGCCGCCGGCCCGGTCGCGGCTAGCCGCCGCCGAGGTAGATCCCGTCGCCGCCCAGCGGCGTGGGATGCTCGTCGAGCCAGCAGTGTACGCGGGCCCGGACCGCCGCCCGGGTATCCCCCGGCTCGGCCGGCAGGCTGGTGACGGCGGCGAGGTTGATGGTGACGTACCAGGTATCGGTCCCGACCGGCGCGCCGCCGCCGGTGGCGGCCTGGCGGCGCGGGGCGCCCCGCTCGACTTGGTAGCCCCGTCCCTGGTGCTGCAGCGTGAATTTCTCGCCCATGGTCCGTCCTATTCCCCCGTCAGATCGGTACAGCGCATCGTACTCCTGTCGCGGCATCCGCACCAGCGGCGGGTGGTCCGGCCGCGGTCTGGTACCAGGACCAGCGGCGGTGGCGAGCAGGGAGAACGGGTAGAGCGTCAGCGACGCGGGCACGGGACCCTCGGCTGTTGGGAAGCGCCGGCACCCCGATGGTGCCGGGAACGCAGCCGAAGATGCCGCGAGGGCGTCAAGCGGATCTCAAATGGCTAGGCCGGCGCCTCCACGGGGGCCCCCCGAACGGCTGCCGGCCGGCGTCCCACCTGCAGCGCGAGCGCCGCCGCCAGGAGGCAGAGGGCGCCCGAGCCCCAGAAGGCCAGATGGTAGTCGCCCAGCGTGGTGCGGATCCAGCCGGCGCCGAAGGCGGTGAGGGCGGCCCCGACCTGGTGGCCCGCCGCGATCCAGCCAAACATGATCGGCGCTCGGTCCGCGCCGAAGGCGTCGGTGGCGAGCCGCAGGGTGGGTGGGACGGTCGCGATCCAGTCGAGTCCGTACCAGACGGCGAACACCCACAGGCCGGTCTCCGAGCCGCCCAAGGCAAGGGGCAGGAAGAAGAGGGACAGCCCCCGGAGCCCGTAATACCAGGCCAGCAGCAGCCGGCTGCTCCACC
>JBBRGH010000054.1:0-12167 GCA_038240915.1 Gemmatimonadales bacterium
CTGGAGGCGCGGGACCGCACGCTGGCCAAGCGGGACGAAGGGCTGGGAGGCCGGGAACAGGCGCTCCGGGCTCGGGAAGGCGAGGCCGACCGGCTGGCCCAGGAGCAGCGGGTCAAGCTCGAGCGGATCGCCGGGCTGAGCGCGGAGGACGCCCGGCGGGAAATCCTCCAGCGGGTCGAGGACGAGGCCCGGGCCCAGGCCCAGGCACTCGCCCGCGACATCAAGGAGCAGGCCAAGCGCGGCGCCGAGCGCGATGCCCGCCGGATCATCTCGATGGCGATCCAGCGCCTCGCCGCCGAGCACACGGCCGAGAGCACCGTCTCTGCCGTGGCGCTGCCCAGCGAGGAGATGAAGGGCCGCATCATCGGCCGCGAGGGCCGGAACATCCGCGCCTTCGAGACCGCCACCGGGGTGGACGTGATCATCGACGACACGCCCGACACGGTGAGCGTGAGCTGCTTCGATCCAATCCGTCGCGAGGTGGCCCGCCGCTCGCTCGAGGCGCTGATCCTCGACGGCCGGATCCACCCCGGCCGGATCGAGGAGATCGTGCTCAAGGCCCAGAAGGAGCTCGAGGGCCAGCTGGTCGAGCTGGGCGAGCAGGCGGCCTACGACACCGGCATCCACGGCCTCCATCCCGAGATGATCAAGCTGATCGGCCGGATGCGCTACCGCACCTCGTACGGGCAGAACATCTACGACCACTCGAAGGAAGTGGCCTGGCTGGCCGGGATGATGGCGGCCGAGCTGCACCTCGACGTGGCCCTGGCCAAGCGGGGCGGCCTGCTGCACGACGTGGGCAAGGTGCTGACCCACGAGAACGAGGGCACCCACGTCGAGCTCGGCGTCGAGGTGGCCCGCCGCTACGGCGAGAGCGGGCCGGTCATCAACTGCATCCAGGCCCACCACGACGACGCGCCCCACGAGAGCGCCGAGTCGGTGCTGGTCCAGGCGGCCGACGCCATCAGCGGCGCCCGGCCCGGGGCCCGGCGCGAGGCGTTCGAGACCTACGTCAAGCGGCTCACCCGGCTGGAGGAGATCGCCAACGCGTTCCCCGGGGTCGAGAAGAGCAACGTGATCCAGGCCGGGCGGGAGGTGCGGGTAGTGGTCACACCGGAGCGGATCGACGACGGCGCCGCGGCCCTGCTGTCCGAGACCATCGCCCGGAAGATCGAGCACGAGCTGCAGTATCCGGGGCAGATCAAGGTTGTCGTCATCCGGGAGACCCGATCGGTGGACTACGCCCGATGAGCGCCCGCGTTCTCGATGGCGTGCCCCTCGCCGACGCGATCCGCGCCGAGGTGGCGACGGCGGTGAAGCGCCACGCCGGCAGCGGCCGGAAGCCCGGCCTGGCGGTGGTGATCGTGGGCGAGGATCCGGCCAGCACGTTTTACGTCAAGGCCAAGGGCAAGGCCTGCGAAGAGGCCGGCATGCACTCGGAGACGGTGCGCCTGCCGGCGGACAGCAGCGAGGCCAACTTGCTCGCGGTGGTGCAGCGGCTGAATACCGACCCGGCGATTCACGGGTTCCTGGTCCAGCTGCCGCTGCCCAGGCACATCAATAGCGAGCGGATTCTGAACGCGGTCAACCCGGCCAAGGACGTGGACGGGTTCCATCCGGTCAACGTCGGCAAGCTCAGCATCGGCGACCCGACCGCGCTCAAGCCGGCCACGCCCTACGGCGTGCAGCAGATGCTGATTCGTTCGGGCATCGAGACCCGGGGCGCCAACGCCGTCATCGTGGGCCGCTCGAACATCGTGGGCAAGCCGATGGCGAGCCTCCTGATCCAGCCGGGGCAGGGGGGCGACGCGACGGTGACCATCTGTCACTCGAAGTCGCGCGACCTGCCGGGCATCTGCCGCACTGCCGACCTCCTGGTGGTGGCGATGGGGAAACCCGAATTCGTCACCGCCGACATGGTCCGCCCCGGCGCCACCGTCATCGACGTCGGCATCAATCGGGTGGACGACGCCAGCCAGCCCAAGGGCTACCGCATCGTGGGCGACGTGGCCTACGCCCCCGTGGCCGAGGTGGCCGGCGCCATCACGCCCGTTCCGGGCGGCGTGGGAAGGATGACAATCGCGATGCTGCTCCAGAATACATTGCAGGCATTCGAGCAGGCGGGGGGCTGACATCTCTGTGCCTCCGTGTTGAAGCCGATGGGCGCTGTGGCGTGATCCTGTTCCACCCCCGATCTTCACCCGATCCGGTCCGATGGCCCTCTCTCTCTTCTCCGACCTGAGCACCCCCGCCGACGACGTCTGGTCGGTCACTCGCCTCACCACCACCACCCGGCGGCTGGTCGAGGGCGAGTTCAACCGGCCGATCTGGATCCGGGGCGAAGTCCTTGCATGCAAGGTCTGGAACAGCGGCCACTGGTACTTCAACCTCCGCGATGCCAACAGCCAGGTGCGTTGCTGCCTCTGGAAGCGCGACGTGCCCCGCGCCGCCACGCCGCCGGCCGACGGCACCGAGGTCTTCGTGCTCGCCCGGCCCGGCTTCTACGAGGCCAAGGGCGAGTTCCAGGTCAGCATCCTCCGCATGCTGCCCACGGCCGGCATCGGCCAGGCGCAGCGCGAGCTGGAGCGGGTCAAGCTGCTGCTGCACAAGGATGGCTTGCTCGATCCGGCCCGGAAGCGTCCCCTCCCGGCCTACGTCGGCATCCTCGCCGTCGTCACCAGCACCGCCGGCGCCGCGCTCCGGGACATCATCACCGTCGCCCGCCGGCGCTGGCCGGCCGTCCGCGTGCTGGTGGTAAACGCCCGGGTCCAGGGCGAGGGCGCCGTGCCCGAGCTGGCGCGCGCCCTGGCGCTGGTCAATCGCCTGCCCGGCGTGGAGGTCTGCATCCTGGGCCGCGGCGGCGGCGGCCGCGAGGATCTGGCCGCCTTCAACAGCGAGGCGGTCTGCCGCGCGCTTGCCGCCGTCCGCGTGCCCACCATCTCGGCCGTGGGCCACGAGACCGACATCTCGCTGACCGACCTCGTGGCCGACGTCCGGGCCGCCACCCCCTCGGCCGCGGCCGAGCTGGCGCTGGCCGACCGCCAGGCGGTGTCCCGGGCCCTCGACCAGCTGGCCTCGCGCCTGGCCGGCGGCCTGGGCGGCCGCACCCGGCTCGGGCTCGAGCGGGTCGAACGCGCCGGCGACCGGCTGCACGCCGCGCTCGAGGCTGGCATCGAGCGCCGCCGCCAGCAGGTGGCGCGCCTGGGCGCGCAGCTCGACGCGCTGAGCCCGCTCCGGGTACTCGATCGCGGCTACGCTGTCCCCACCGGTTCCGACGGCCGGGTGCTCAAGCGCCAGGCGGAGTTCGTGGCCGGCCAGCCGTTCAGGCTCCGGGTCGCCGACGGCCGGGTGGACGCCCGGGTGGAGGACTGATGCCCACCATCGCGGAGGATCTGGCCCGGCTGGAGGAGATCGTCCGCCGGCTCGAGGCCGAGGACGTGGAGTTGGACGCGGCGCTCGCCCTGTTCGAGGAGGGCGTCGCCCGGCTCCGGGCCGCGCGCGGGCGCCTCGCCGAGGCGGACGTGAAGGTGCAGACGGTGCTGGAGGAGGCCGGCGGCGAGCTTCGGATGCGCGACCTGGATGAGTAGCACCTTGCCGAGCCACTCCCCCCCTGCCGCCGATCTCCTCACCGATGCCCGCGAGCGCACCGACGCGCTGCTCGGTGCCTGGGCCGAGCGGCTCGAGGCCGAGATCGGCGGCCGCCAGGGCGAGGCGCTGGCCTACGCTCTCCGCACCCCCGGCAAGCGGGTGCGCGCGGCGCTGGTCACGGCCGCCTTCCGCTCGACCGGCGGTGAGTCGCCCGGCATTGCCGGGGTGGCTGCCGCGGTCGAGACGGTGCACACCTATTCCCTGGTGCACGACGACCTCCCCTGCATGGACGACGACGACCTCCGGCGTGGCCGTCCCACCACCCACCGCCGGTTCGATGTGCCGACCGCCACCCGGGTGGGCTTCCTGCTGGTCCCGGTGGCCGCCCGGGTGCTCGCCGCCGGCGCGGAGGAGCTGGGCCTCCCGCCCGCCATCCTCGGCCGGATGGCCGAGGAGCTGTTCCAGGCGGGCGGGATCGAGGGCATGGTCGGCGGCCAGTGGCTCGACCTCGAGGCTGAGCGGCGGACCCTCACCCTGGCCCAGCTGATGGAGGTCCACCGGGGCAAGACCGGGGCGCTGATCCGGGCGTCCTGCACCCTGGGCGGGATCGCCGCCCGGGCCGAGCCGGCGCACGTTGCCGCGCTGACCGCCTTCGGGGAGGACGTCGGACTCGCCTTCCAGATCGCCGACGACGTGCTCGACTGCACCGGCACCAGCGAGGTTCTGGGCAAGACCGCCGGCCGGGACGCCCAGCTGGCCAAGTCCACCTACGTGGGGATGCTCGGGGTCGAGGCCGCCCGGCGCGAGGCCGAAACCCTGGCCCGGCGGGCGGTCGAGCAGCTCGACCGGGCCGGGGTGCCCTCGGGGGCACTTGGGGCGTTGGCGGGGTATATTGTGAGCAGGAGTTCATAGGCAGTACCTCGCGCTCCAGGCCGCGGTCCGCCCGTGCGAGTCACCCTGAGCGAAGCGAAGGGGCCATGCGTCGAGGCATGCCCCCTTCACTGTGTTCGGGGGGGCACCGGTGGGGTGCCGGCCCGCGGCGGACCGAACCGTCACCAGAGTCTCCCATGACCCTCCTCTCCGGTATCCAGTCTCCCGCCGACCTGAAGCGCCTCCGCCGCGACCAGCTTCCCCAGCTGGCCCAGGAGATCCGGGACCGCCTGATCGAGTGCGTCTCGATGACCGGCGGCCACATCGGCGCGAGCCTCGGCGTGGTCGAGCTCAGCATCGCCCTGCTGTATGAGTTCGATTCGCCGCGGGACAAGGTGGTCTGGGACGTGGGGCACCAGGCCTACGCCTGGAAGCTGCTGACCGGCCGCAACCATCCCTTTCCCAGCCTGCGGCAGAAGGACGGCATCTCCGGCTTCCTCAAGCGGTCCGAGAGCGAGCACGACCAGTTCGGCGCCGGGCACGCCGGCACCGCCATGTCCGCCGCCCTCGGCATGGCCACCGCACGGGACCTCCGGGGCGAGGACAACAAGGTGGTGGCCATCGTGGGCGACGGCGCCCTCACCTGCGGCCTCTCCTACGAGGGGATGAACAATGCCGGCCACAGCGAGCGCGACATCATCCTGATCGTGAACGACAACGGGATGTCCATCTCCCCCAACGTCGGCGCCATCAGCGCCACACTGGGCCGGATCGTGGCCGACCCGCGCACCAACCGCGTCCGCGAGAAGATCAAGGGCATGACTTTCGCCCTCGGCGGCGTCTTCGGCGAGGGCGTGGTGGATTTTGCCAAGAATGTCGAGGAGAGCGTCAAGAACCTGTTCTCCCCGGGCATGCTGTTCGAGGAGCTGGGCTTCCGCTACTTCGGCCCGATCGACGGGCACGATCTCCCCAAGCTGTGCGATACGCTCCGTTTCGTCCGCGGCATGAGCGGCCCCCGGGTGATCCACGTGATGACCCAGAAGGGGAAGGGCTTCGGCTTCGCCGAGAACAACCAGGAGAAGTGGCACGGGTTGGCGGCGTACGATCCGGTCACCGGCGAGGCCCGGAAGGCGGCCAGCGGCCCGCCCACCTGGACTCAGGTGTTCGGCGACGGCCTCACGGCCCTCGCGGCCGAGCACCCCGAGCTGGTGGCGATCACGGCGGCCATGCCGAGCGGCACCGGCACCAACATCTTCCAGAAGAAGCACCCCGAGCGGTTCTTCGACGTCGGCATCGCCGAGGGGCACGCGGTCACCTTTGCCGGCGGCCTCGCCACCCAGGGCATCCGGCCGGTGGTGGCGATCTACAGCACCTTCCTCCAGCGCGCCTACGACAACATCATCCACGATATCGCGGTGCAGCATCTGCCGGTGACGTTCTGCATGGACCGCGCGGGCCTGGTCGGCGAGGACGGGCAGACCCACATGGGGCTGTACGACATCGCCTACATGCTGGCGGTGCCGGGCATGACGGTGACGGCGCCCAAGGACGCCGACGAGCTGGTCGGCCTGCTCCGGACCGCGCTGGCCCACACCGAGGGTCCGTTCTGCACCCGCTACCCGCGCGACAAGACGCCGCGGGACCCGCGCCCGGTATCCGAGATCCCCGCGGTGCCCTACGGCACCTGGGAGCGGCTCCGGCCCGGCAAGGACGTCGCCATCCTCCCGGTCGGCACCATGGTGCCGCCGGCCCAGGCCGCGGCCGAGCTGCTGGCCGCCGACGGGATCGACTGCGCCGTCGTCAACGCACGCTTCCTCAAGCCACTCGACCACGCCATGCTGGAGCTGCTGCTGCAGGAGCATCGCACGCTGGTCACCGTCGAGGAGGGCACCATCGTGAACGGCTTTGGCGCCTACCTGGCCGAGACGCTGCAGACCACCCATCCCGAGGTCCGGGTCGTCGCCCTCGGCATCCCCGACCGGCTGATCGAGCAGGCGCCGCGGGTCGAGCAGCTCGAGGCCTGCGGGCTCACCGCCGCCGGCATCGCCCGCCGGATCACCGCGCTGCAGCATGAGGAGAGCCTCGAAGCGCGATGAAGGTCGGCGTCGTCGGCAATCCCCGGTATCGCGACCTGAGGGCCGTGCTCGAGCACGTCGCCCGGCAGGCACCGTACAAACAGATCACGCTCCACTCGGAAGAGCGGCTGGCCAGCTTCTGGCCCCGCGACATCCCGCCGTTCGAGGGGGTCGAGCTCGACGCCATCATCACCTTCGGCGGCGACGGCACGCTGCTCCGCGGCGCCCGCCTCTGCGGCGGGCGCGAGATCCCCATCCTGGGCGTCAACCTCGGCCGGGTCGGCTTCCTCACCACCGCCACTCGGGACTCCCTCGACCCCGCGCTCGACGCGCTGGTTTCCGGCCGCTACGTGATCGAGCGGCGCCAGGCGCTCCAGGCCGCCATCAAGGACTTCGAGGGCAACCACCGGCTGAGCCAGCTGGCGGTGAACGACGTCGCCGTCCACAAGGGCGGTGTCGCCCGCGTGGTCCGGGTCAACGTGTTCATCCAGGGCGAGAACGTGGGCCCCTACAGCGCCGACGGCATCATCGTCGCCACACCCACCGGCTCGACCGCGTACAGCCTCAGCGCCGGGGGCCCCATCGTGGTCCCCGGGGTCGAGGCCATCATCGTGACCCCGATCGCGGCCCACACGCTGGCGGTCCGGCCGCTGGTGGTGCCGGCCTCGTATCGCGTGGTGATCGAGCCGATGGCCGGCTGGGCCGACGACCTGCTGGTGTCCTTCGACGGCCAGACCGGCAGCACCCTCGCGCCCGGCGAGAGCGTGGACGTGCGCCGCGCCGACCACCGCGTCTGCCTGATCCGGCTCGGCGGCGACGGCTTCTTCAGCCGGATGCGGCAGAAGCTCCACTGGGGCGACCTGTCCGAGCGGGAGGCGGTGCGATGAACGGGCGCGGGTCACTCGGGCGGGCGGCGAGCTAGCGGACCACCATGCTCACCGAGCTCCGGGTCCGGGACCTCGCCACCATCGCCGATGTCACGCTCCACCTCGGCCCCGGCCTCACCGTCCTCACCGGCGAGACCGGTGCCGGCAAGTCCATGCTGGTGGATGCCCTCGCCCTGCTGCTGGGCGAGCGCGCGGCCAGCGGCGACGTCCGGCCCGGCGCGGGCAAGGCCATCGTCGAGGGCGCCTTTGAGGGGCTCGATGCCCGCACCCGGCGCCTGGTCGAAGGGCTCGGCCTCGACGTCGAGGATGCCCGGGTGGTGGTCCGCCGTGAAGTCTCGGCCGAAGGGCGCTCCCGCGCCTGGGTCAACGGCAGCCCCACCACCGCCGCGGTGCTCGGCCGTCTCGGCGCCCTCCTGGTGGATCTCCACGGCCAGCACGAGACCCAGTCCCTGCTCCACGCCGACGCCCAGCGCGACATCCTCGACGCCTTCGCCCACGCCGAATCCGACCGCACGGGCGTGTCCGAGGCGCATGCCGCGCTGACGTTGCTCCGGGCGGAGGAGGCGTCACTGGCCAGCCGGCGGGACGAGGTCCGCCGCCGGGCCGATTATCTCCGCCACGTGGTGCAGGAGATCGAGCAGGCGAAGCTCCGGCCCGGCGAGGACGAGGCACTTCAGCTCGAGGCCCGCCGGCTGGGCCAGGCCGGCGCGCTGGGCGAGCAGGCCCAGCGGGTCGTGGATGCGCTCGAGGGCGAGGGCGGCAACGCCTTGGGCGCGCTGGCCACGGCCGACCGGGCGCTGGCGGGCCTGGAGAAGGTGGACCCGGCTGTCGCCGGCTGGCGCGAGATGCTGGACGCCGCCTACACCAACCTCGTCGAGCTGTCCCGCCAGGCGGCGGCCTACGCCGGCGGCCTGGAGGAGGATCCCGAGCGCCTGGCCGAGGTCGAGCGGCGGCGCGATCTGCTGTTCAAGCTGACCGGAAAGTACGGTGCCACGCTCGAGGCGGTGCTGGCCACCCGGGAGCAGAGCGCGGCCGAGCTGGACCTGCTCGACACCGCCGACGTGGACCTCCGGGCCCTGGCCGCCCGTCGGGCCGCCGCCGCCACCGCGCTCCAGGTGGCAGCCGACGCACTCACCGCCCGGCGCGCCGACGCGGCCGAGCGGCTCGCCCGCGGGGTGAACCGGTCGCTGCCGGCGCTCGGCCTGCCGGGCGGAAAGCTGCTGGTGGCGCTGACGCGGCTCTCCGAGCCCACCTCCCACGGGCAGGAGAGCGTCCAGCTCGACGTGCAGCTCAACGTCGGGCTCGAAGCCAAGCCGCTGGCGCGGGTGGCCTCGGGGGGCGAGCTGTCGCGGCTGATGCTGGCGCTCAAGGTGGTGCTGGCCCGGCACGACGCGATCGCCACGCTGGTGTTCGACGAGGTGGATCAGGGGATCGGCGGGGAGATCGGCGCCCAGGTGGGCGCCGCGCTGGCGGAGGTGGCGGAGCGGCACCAGGTGCTGGTCATCACCCACCTGCCGCAGATCGCCGCCCGGGCCGACCAGCACCTGGTCGTGAGCAAGCGGGCCCGGAGCGGGATCGCCACCAGCGACGTGCAGCCGATTCACGGCGAGGACCGGATCGGCGAGCTGGCCCGGATGCTGGGCGACGCGGAGGGCGACGCCGCCCGCCGCCACGCGCAGGCGCTCCTCCACAAGGAAACCAAGGCCCGGCGCTAGGCTGGCCCCGCCTCAGAACAGTCCGAAGTACGCCCGGAACCGCGCCCGGAAGGTGTGCCGGTCCGGCACATACCCACCCGTCGTCCTTACGATTCGCTCGTAGCCCCAGCTCGCGTCCACCGGCAGGCCCCGGCCGCCTTCGCGGAACCGGCCCGGATTGCTGTAGCTGAGCCCGATGCCGAGCACCGTGGCGCTCGCCTTCGAGCCCTGGGCCAGCACCGATGCGTCCACACCGGCAATGACGTCGTCGGCGGTGAGATAGGAGACGGCGTCCTCGCCCCGGGTCCAGTGCAGCACCGTGCCCTCGATCGCGAGCGTCGGCACCAGCCGGTAGAACGGCCGGACGGCGAGGCGCACCACATCACCCGGATCACGTCGCACCGCGGCCAGCCGGTCGAGCCCCGCCAGCGGCTGGGTCGGCGGCGCCACGCGAAGGATGTAGTCGGCCGCCAACTGCCGGTTGTACATCCCCTCCGCCCGGAGCCCCCAGCGTCCGCCGCCCAGGTCGGCCGTGAGCCGGAGCTCGACGTCGGTCTGGGCGTCGCCGGTTCCGAAGGCCAGCACCCGGTCCACCGGCGCCAGCTTACCGGTCGGGAAGCGCACCAGGCCTTCCGCCGCTGCCCGGAACCCGCCCCGGTGCCGTCCTCGATCCCATCGGTCCGCCAGCGTGACCGCCACGCCCATCTCGGCGTCGCCCCGGAAGGTGAGCTTGCTCTCGCCCAGCCGGAGCGCGGAGCTACCGGACGGATCGCTCACGGCGGCGAGCAGGGAGGCAGTGGTCGCCTGCTCGGTGGGGAGCGTCGGCAGCTGGGTGAAGCCGGCCACCCCGAAGTCGGTCGCAAGTGTGCCTTGGAGCGCGCTCACCCGGCCGGCGATCGCGGTCCCGGCGGTGCTGGTGGCGGTGGGCACGAACGAGGACGCGGTCAGGGGGTCGGTCAGCAGGCCGGTGAGGTCGTCGCGGAGTGCGGTGCCGGCCGTCAGTGTGGTCTGGGCCCGGGCCTTGAGCGCGGGGTCGCCGTCGAAATCGCCGGCGGCGATCCGCTGGTTCAGCGCCGAGAGCGAGTTGTCGAACTGCCTGAAGAAGGTGACCTGGGCGTCGGTGCCGGGCGTGAGGCCGGCGTCGGACGTGCCGGTGGGGGCGAGGGCGTAGCTGGTCTGGACCCGGGCCCGGACCAGCGGGATGTTGCCGAACACGGTGATCGCCCGGGTCAGGCCGAGCGCCAGCCCGAGTGAGCCGCGGCTCTCTTCGGCCAGCGCGTCGCCGGCGAGGGCGCCGAGGTTGAGCCGGTAGCTCGCCAGCCCGGTGATCCCGGCGATGCGGGCGTCCGCGTCGCTCAGGGAGGAGAGGAGGTCGCTCCCCGCGGCCGCGCTCGAGAGGTCGGCGCCGAGCGGTGCCCGCTCGCCGTCGAGCCAGCGATGATCCCAGGTCGCCACCGAGCCGTCGAGATCCACCCGCAGCAGGCCGGCCGGGACCCCGACCGGCGCCAGCTGGGCGAACCCTGCCGACGGCACGAGCAGACCGGCGAGCACCGCCAGGCGCCGCGCGCATTGCCCCACAGTTCCTCCCGGGAGAAGCCGTCCGCCCTGGCCATGATGTGGTTCGCGAGACTGGCAAGTTGGCGGCATCGGTCGAGCTTTGCCAGTAGATTTCGGGGCGCGCGCCCGGGTGGCGAAACTGGTAGACGCTGGAGACTTAAAATCTCCTGGCCTTCGGGCCATCCGGGTTCGAGTCCCGGCCCGGGTACTGCACCTACTCGATCGGCAACACACTGGTTGCATCTGTCCCGATGGATGTCAGCCGATGTTAGCTGCAGCCGGGTGCCCTCGACCGCGCTCGACTGCTGGCGCGGGCCTCCGCTTCCGTGGCGAAATAGAGGAGGTCGGTGGAATGGAGGGCCAGCGGGCAGCTGCTGGGGAAGTAGGTGCGGCCACCGGGGTGGGCAGCCCATGGATGCGCTTGTCGGAACGGGCTCACCGCCGCACCCGTCGCAGGACGGCCGGGCAACACAGACTTGCCCGGATTCTTCCCAGGCGCCGCCGGGCCGGCCCGCGAGCGCCCCAGCGGCGCCCGGGAAGGCTGCGCGGGCTGTCGCTCGCGCACTGCCGGCCTCTTGCTGTCGGACCAAGTCTCGGTCACTGTCGACAGCTCGCTGTCGATCGCGGCCGGCCGTGGGAGCCCAAATCCTACCTCCGCCGGCACGCGGCCGAGCTTCTCCCATGCGCGCTGGAGAATGGGGAGATCGGACACCCGGTGACTCCCCACGACCAACAGGGTCCCCGCTAGAAGGGCCGCACCCGTAACCGCGGCCGGGATCAGAAGGGACCGTCGGCGCCGGAAAGGAACTCCCGGAGGCGATCCGGGCGGCTTGATGGCCTCCGCCAGCGCGTCAGCGAAGGCGGTGGCCGTGCGGTAGCGCTTCTTGGGTGACCGTGCTCGGGCTCGGGCGATCACCGTTCGTAGGACCTTGGGAACCGGTTCGCGCTCTGGGTTTGCCTCATCTGATCTCCCAGTGACAAGATGATGAAGGACGCTGCCGATGCTGAACACGTCCCCCAACTCCGTAGGAGCGCCCCCGGCCAGTCGCTCGGGGCTCATGAACTGAGCATCGACTGCCGAGCCGGTGCTCGAGAGGGGAAAGCGGATGACCTTTGCGAGCTTGTGACCGCTTGCCGTTCGGGTGATCAGAACGGCGTTGGGCGAAATCTCTCCATGGACGATGCCCACCCGGTGTGCCGCCGCTAGCCCAGCGGCGGCCTGTCGGCATATATCGACGGCGTCCGAGAGCGTCAGCCCGCCCTCGGGGATCTCGGACAAGGGCGCGCCCTCCAGCAGCTCTCCGACCGCGTAGATCACGCCGTCGCTGGTCTCGCCCACTTCCAGAACCCCGGCCACGTTTTGGTGGTGAATCTCGCACGCTTGTCGAAGCTGGTGAAGCAATCGAGAGGGTGGTGCCGAGGGGGCGGAGGGATCGCGGAGGTGTGCCGGCGGCTGCACAAGCGTCAGCCCGACTGAAGGTCCGGCGCCTGGATAC
>JBBRGH010000055.1:0-12161 GCA_038240915.1 Gemmatimonadales bacterium
CGAGCGGCCGCTCAGCCAGGCCGTGCCGACGAAGAAGAGCACGAAGGCCAGGATGACGAGCGAGCCGACGGTGGCTTCCTGCTTGTAGGCCAGGTCCATGGATCTCGCTCAGGCTGCGATGATGGCGCTGTGGAAGTCGCGCTCGAGAAACTCCTGCACGCGCGGATCCTTCGACGCCAGAAACTCCTTGGGCGTTCCCTGCTGCACGATCTTGCCGCCGGTGAGCAGCGCCAGCCGGTTGGCGGTGCGGAAGGCGCCGCGGACGTCGTGTGTCACCATCACCCCGGTGACGCCGAGCGTCTCGGCCAGATTCCGGACCAGCTCGTCGATCACGTCGGCGTTGACGGGGTCGAGGCCCGAGGTCGGCTCGTCGTAGAGCAGGTACTTGGGCCGGCCGGCGATGGCGCGGGCGATGCCCACCCGCTTCCGCATCCCGCCCGACAGCTCGGCCGGGTACTTGTCCACCGTGTCGGGCGGCAGGTTCACCCGCTTGATGCACTCCGCCACCCGCTCCCGGCAGTACTCCAGGTCTCGATATTTCTTGTCGTCCGTGATGCCGAGCCGCACGTTCTCGAACACGTCATCCGAGTCGAACAGGGCGCCGTTCTGGAACACGTAGCCGATGTGGGTGCGCAGCTCGGCCAGGTCCTTCCGGTTGAGGCGGGCGACGTCCTTGTCGTCCACCGTGATGCTGCCCTTGTCGGGGTGGATCAATCCGATGATGTGCTTGAGCAGCACGCTCTTGCCGGTGCCCGAGGGGCCCAGGAGCGCCAGGGTCTCGCCCTCCTGGACGTCGAAGTCCACGCCGTCGAGGACGACCTGCTTGCCGAACCGCTTGTGGACGTTGCGTAGCTCGATCATTGGTTGAGCAGCAGCTTGGTGAGGATGACGTCGAGCAGCAGGATCATGACCGAGCTGCTCACCACCGCGCCGGTGGTGGACCGGCCCACGCCCTCCGCCCCCTGCTGGGTATTGAAGCCCATGTAGCAGGAGATGATGGTGATGCAGCCGGCGAAGAAGAACGCCTTCACCACCGAGTAGGTCGCGTCGAACGGGCGCCAGAAGGTCCGGGCACCGTAGGCGAAATCGGCGTCGGTGATCGGGAGGACCAGCTTCATGCTGAACCAGCCCGCCCCGATGCCCATGACGTCGGCGAACACGGTGAGCACCGGGATCATGATCAGCCCGGCGAGCACCCGGGGGATGATCAGGTGAGACGAGGGCGAGCGGCCCAGGCTTTCCAGCGCGTCGATCTGCTCGGTGACCCGCATCGTGCCCAGCTCGGCGGCGTAGCGGGCCCCGATCCGGCCGGCCAGGATGAGGCCGGTCAGGACCGGGCCCAGCTCGAGCACGATGGACTCGACGATGACCCCGGCCAGGTAGTAGATCGGGATCGTGCCGGTGAACTGGTAGCGCGCCTGGAGCGCCGTCACCCCGCCGGCGAAGCCCGAGATCAGCAGCACGATGAACAGGCTGCCGACGCCAATGTTCCAAGCCTCGGTGAACATCCGCGGCAGCCAGATGCGCACCTCAGTCAGGCTCCGGACCAGATCGGCCACCATCAGCGCCACCCGGCCCACATGCGAGGTGGCGTTGAGGACCCAGCGGCCGACCAGGCGGGGCAGCGCGAGCACTTCGGTGGCCATGATCCGGACGGACCTCGGGCTGACGGGGAGCGGTGACCCACTCGCCTTTGCGGCAAAGGCGTTCCGACATGGCCGGGGACCGCGTCGACCTCTATCTTCACCCCCAATGGCCCCTAAGTCCACCCCTGATCGCGCCCGCGGAACGCCCGCCACCGCCGCGCAATTCCGCCGCTGCCTGCTCCGCTGGTTCCGCCGCCACGGCCGCGATCTGCCGTGGCGCCGCACCCGCGACCCATACCATGTTCTGGTGTCCGAGGTCATGCTGCAGCAGACCCAGGTGGCCCGGGTGGAGAGCTATTACCACCGCTTCCTCGAGCGCTATCCGACCGTGGAGGCCCTGGCGGGCTCGGAGCCCGGCCAGGTGCGGGAGAGCTGGGCAGGACTGGGTTACTACCGGCGGGCGGCCAACCTGCACCGGCTGGCGCAGGAGGTGGTGCGCGACCACGCGGGAGTGATCCCGGCCGATCCCGCGGTCCTGATCGGGCTGCCCGGGATCGGCCGCTACACCGCCGGGGCCGTGGCCAGCTTCGCGTACGAACGCGCCACCCCGGCGATCGATACCAACGTAGCCCGGGTGATTCGCCGGGCCTTTCACCCGCGGCTCCGCCCGCGGGGCGCGGAGCGCACTCTCTGGGCCACGGGGGCCGCGCTGGTGCCGCGCCGTTCCGGCGCGGCGGCGTGGGCCTTCAATCAGGCGATCATGGAGTTGGGGGCGCTGGTGTGCACGGCACGGGTCGCGCGGTGCGGGGAGTGTCCGGTGCGGGCCGCCTGCGCGACGGGGCGGAAGGGGTGGACGGGAGGCTAGCGGCGCGGGCACAGGTGCCTGCGAAGACGTGCCGCGTCACGACTGAGCCTGAGCGCGGGAAAGGGGTCGGCGATCCGGATGAGCCCGGGTTGATCCCGCCGCGCCAGACTCCCCCATGCCCCGCCGGTTCTTCGTGTACATCCTGGCCAGCGACACCCGCGAGCTCTACGTCGGCATCACCAACAACCTGATTCGCCGGCTCGCCGAGCACCGCGCGGGCGCCGATCCGTACCGGTACGTGTTCCGCCACCAGACCACCCGGCTGGTCCACGTGGAGGAGGCCCGGGACGCCAGGGACGCGAGCCGGCGGCAACAGCAGCTGAAGGAGTGGACCCGGCGGAGCAAGCTCGAGCTGATCGGGCGCGGCAACCCGGAGTGGAAGGATCTGGCCGCGGAATGGTCGAACGGTTAAGCGCCCGGCGCTCGCCGGCGGGGCGCTGACCCGGTCACGACTTCACCAGCGCCCCCGCCACCAGCGCCAGCAGCGCCAGCAGCCCCGACACCGACCCCACAATCTTCTGCCGCTGGCGCAGCTCGTCGAAGAAAGCGGCGCCGGGGCCGGTCGGGTCCAGCCGCGCCAGCTTGGCGGCGGTCGGGAGCCCGATCAGCAGCACGATCAGGGCACCCACCAGTCCGGCCCCCTGCATGACCACCAGCCAGACGTTGAAGCCGACCAGCTCGCCCGTGCGGCCCGCC
This sequence comes from Gemmatimonadales bacterium, assembly GCA_038240915.1. Classification (GTDB taxonomy): domain Bacteria; phylum Gemmatimonadota; class Gemmatimonadetes; order Gemmatimonadales; family GWC2-71-9; genus CAVVWJ01. The sequence continues at coordinate 3,148 of JBBRGH010000055.1, forward strand.
ACCGAGAAGGTGAGGATCAGCCCGGATAGCACCACCAGCAGCGCGCCGGGCGCGAGGATGGCCTTGTGCGCCGCCGCCTGCGACCGGGCGATGGCGCCCAGCCCCGCGCGGTCCTCCCGCTTGCCGGCGATCCCGGCCACCATGGAGGCCAGCCCCCCGCCCAGCCACATGGTGAAGCCGAGCAGGTGGAGGAAAAGCCAGAATTTGATCATGAGGGGACCGCCGAGAGGATGGCCGCGTCGATTGGCTGACGTCCGGAGAAGCCGGAGTCAACCTCGTGCCAGTGAGTGATGTGTTCTTCGCCCAGCCGCCAGCAGAGGAAGATCGGCCGGTCTTCCCGCAACGAGTAGAAGTCCACCAGCCCCGCCTCGAAGCCCTTGAACACGCAGCCGACCGCCTCGAGCTCCTGCAGATACCGGTTGATCCGCTCGGCGTGCGCGGTGACGACCTCCCGGGCCGCCACCAGCTCCTGGGTCTCGCCCCAGTCGGCGCGGGCGCCGCCGGTGAGGATCTCGAACCGGCCGACCGCCTCGCGCCAGGCCGGATACTCCGCCGTCAGGTCGTACACGATCCGCTGGACCAGCGGGAGGGTCCGCTCGGCCTCGGCCAGCGTGAACAGCTTGAAGTCGGGCATGTCACCCCCAGACGATCTCGACCCCTGCAATCTGCTCCGGATGGCTGATGAACCCTACCACGAGTCCGTCCTTGTCGACCACCGTGATCGTCGGCCGCAGGTGCGATTCGCTGGGATCGAGGTCCATCCGGACCTGGAAGCCGTCCAGCTCCTGATCGGGACGGACCACGGGAGAGTTGGTTCGCATCAGCGAGTCGACCCGGGTGTGCCAGGGGTGCTTCCCCTCGGCCAGGCAGCGGGTGACCAGATCGCGGTCGCTGAGGGTGCCGAGGAAGCGGCGGGTCCGATGGTCGTCCACCACCGGGACCACGGAGATGTTGCGGGTCTTGAGCATGATCGCCACCTCGCTGGCCATCGCGCCGGCCACCGCCACATGGGGATCCGCCACCATTGCTTCCGAGGCTTTCATGTCGCTCAATCTGCTCCGAACGGGGTGGGGGTCAAGTGCGAGCGAGGAGCGGCGCCAGTGCCGAGCGGGCCGCCTGGTAGCCATCGTCGGCGTAGCGCCGCATCCGATCCACCTGAAAGGTGGCGTTCCGCTCCACCCGGGGGCGGATGTAGGTCAGCGGGGGCCGGCCCGGCTCCGCCCGCCAGAGGGCCAGCTGCGCGGCGGTGTGCGCCGCCATCAGGGTGCCGACCGCCTCGTCGTGTGCGCGGACCACGGCCGGCGGCGCAGGCGCGGCGCCCGGCGGCGTGTCGAACCCGGGCCCCACATCCACCGCGATGACCGGACCGGTCGCCACCTGCGCCGCGGCCTCGAGCGGGAGCACGCCGCGGAGGCCGCCATCGCCGCAGCGCCGCCCGGCCAGCGCCACCGGGGGGAAATAGAGCGGCAGGGCGCAACTGGCGCAGAGCACGTCCACCAGCGGCGCGTCCTCGCCGCCGGCGCCGAACAGGAGCAGCGCGCCCGAGTCGAGATCCACCACCGAGACCGTGAGGGGCAGCTGGAGATCCGCGAAGCGGCGGGCGGGCACCAGCGCCTCGACCGCGCGGCGAAAAGGGGCCGGTCGCAGCAGCCCGCGGGCAAAGAGGCCCGAGACTACGGCCAGCGGCTCCCGCGCGATCCCGCCCGGCCCCGCCCTGGCGAGCCGTTCCAGCAGCGCCTCGTGCCCCAGCCCGGCCGCCAGTCCCGCCGCGATCACCGCGCCCATCGAGGTGGCGACGTAGCGGGAGACGGCCACGCCGCCCTCGGTCAGCGCCCGGGCCACCCCGAGGTGCGCCGCGGTCTTGGCGCCACCGCCGCTCAGCACCAGGTCCACGGTGACCCCGTTCACGCCGGCCGCTTGCTCAGCCGGTGGGCCTCGGCCCGGGCATAGCGCGCCCGTTGTTCGTCGGTCTCGGGCACCAGCCGGGGCACCCGCTTGGGCTTGCCGGTCTCGTCGATGGCGACGAAGACGACGTGGGCCTGGTTGGTGTGCCGCCGCTCACCGGTGCTCACCCGCTCGGCGTAGACCTCGACGGTGATGTCCATCGACGTGGTGCCGACGAAATCCACCGTCGCCTCGCAGCTCACCAGGGCGCCCACCGGGATCCGCTCCCGGAAGTCCACCCGGTCGATGCTGGCCGTGACGGCCGGACCGCCGGCATGCCGGATCGCCGCCACCGCCGCCGCCTGGTCCACCAGCGCCATCAGCTCCCCGCCGAACAGATCACCGCGGATGTTCTGCATGTGCGGCATGACGAAGGTGGTGATGGTGCCGACGGAGTAGAACATGGGTCGGAATTCGGGAGTCATGCGGGATCCTGACGCGGGAAGGGGGAGCTGCCGCCCGGGCGGGCGGGAACGGTTCAATAATCCACCGGCCGCAAGTAGTACTCGCCGATCGCCGTCGCGCTCAGCATCGCCACCGTTGGCAGCCGCCGCTTCCAGTGGGTCGAGTCGAGCCGCTTCCGGACCAACGCGATCTCCGCCTCGGTGTACCCCAGCACACCGATTTCGGGGGCCCGGTAGCCCAGCAGGATCCAGTGCAGGATGGCGTCGGCCCGCGGGTAGCTGATCCCGAAGTCGCCCTCGTCGGTCTGGCCCTTGATCAGGTCGGCGCTGGCCGGCTTCTCGACGATCACGCCGGGGACGCCGAGGTGGCGGGCCAGGGCCCAGACCTGGGTCTTGAACAGGTCGCCGATCGGGTTCACCGGCGGCGAGTCGTCGGCATGCCAGGTGAAGTACCCGAACAGTCGCTCGGTCTTGTTGCCGGTCCCGAGCGGCAGGGCGGCATGGGCGGCGGAGAGGTCGAACAGGGTGATCATCCGGGTCCGGGCCATGATGTTGCCCAGCCGCCCTGGCCCGGGGACGTCGTGCACGGCGGCCGCGAGCCCGTCCACCGCGGCACTGATGTCCACCGTGATCGCCTGGAGGCCCAGCGCGTCCACCACCAGCTGGGCGTGGGCCAGGCTCTCGGCGCTCGACGTCCGGTAGGGCATCCGCACGCCGATGACGTTGTCCGGCCCCAAGGCCTCCGCCGCGAGGTAGGCCACCAGCGAGCTGTCCACCCCGCCCGAGAGTCCCAGCACCACGCGCTCGAAGCCGCGACGGCGCTGGACTTCGTCCCGGATGAACTCCACCAGCCAGTGGCGGGTCAGCTCGGGATCGATGGCCAGCGGGTCCTGACCGGGATGAGCGCGCACGGACATCGGCGCGAGGGCGGGACGGGTCCGGGCCGTGCCTCCCGGTACCGGCGGCGCGGGATCCGGTTCGCCACCGCCGCCGTTGGTCCCGGGGAGACGGCGGCCGCTCCCGCCGCGACGGGCGTCGTGGAGCGAGCCGAGCAGGTGCGGCAGGCGCATTTCGAGATCGGCCAGCAGCGGCAGATCCGTGCGCGCCCGGGTGATCTCCTCGAAGTCGAGCGTGGTGGTCAGCAGCGCCTCCTCGAACACCGGCGCCTCCGCCAGGATGTCGCCCCGGGGCGAGGTCACCAGACTGCCGCCCGGGAACGCCTTCCCCCCCTCGAAGCCGACCAGCTGGGCGAGGGCGACGTACACCCCGTGCTCGCCGGCGATGTCCTGCGCCAGCCGGCTCCACCGCGACAGGCTGGCCGGACGCCCCGGCGCGTCCTCCGTCGAGGCCACCCCGCGCGCCGGGCTGGCGCTGGGGATGATGATGAGCTGCGCGCCTCCCAGCGCCGCAAGCATGGGCGTGAAGGAGTGCCAGGCGTCCTCGCAGATCAGGATCGCGGCCCGACCCCAGCGGGTGTCGAACGCCTGGACGCTCCGGCCCGCCTCGACGAAGCGCTCCTCGTCGAAGACGCCATAGGTCGGCAGGAACACCTTGCGGTGGACGTGCCGGATGCCCGCATCGGGGCCGCCCAGGGTGGCGTAGAGGCCGGCGTTGAAGAGCCGGTTCTGGTGCACCTCGTAGAAGCCGAGAACCACATCGAGCGGCGGGGCTTTGGCGTCCCGGTGCTGGCAGGTGAGGTCGTGGAACAGCTGGTCGGCGGTCACCGCCAGGTCGCGCACGCCGCCCTCGAGGAAGTACCCGGTGAGAGCGCTCTCCGGGGCGACGATCAGCTCGGGCGGGTCCTCCGCGGCGGCCGCCGTCCGGAACACCGTGCCGAGCCGGCCGAGGTTCTCCTGGTACGCGCCCTTGCGGGGGCGCATCTGGGCAATGGCGAGGCGGAGCACGATGGAAATGTATACCTTCCAGCATGCTCTGGTACATCGCGGCCGGCAGCGCCATCGGAGGCGTGAGCCGCTATCTCGTCGGCGGACTCTGGCAGCGATGGGGGTCCGGCGGCTTCCCCGCCGGCACCCTGCTCATCAACGTCACCGGCTCGTTTCTGCTCGGCCTCATCCTGCGCTACGGGATGGACACGCCGACTCTCACGCCCGAGCTGCGGGCCTTCCTGACCATCGGCCTCTGCGGCGGCTACACCACGTTCTCCACCTTCAGTTACGAGACCTTCGCGCTCGCCCAGGACGGCCACTGGGGCCGCGCGGCGATGTACGTCGCCCTCAGCGTCGGCCTGTCGCTCCTGGCGACCTTCGCCGGCTTTGCGGCCGGCCGTGAGCTGGTCGGATGAGCAGCGCGAGGAGGTCATGAGCAACCCCGTGCAGGCCCTGACCGGCGTTCCCAACGCGTGCCAGCTGCTGCCGACTGTCGTGACCGGAGGACAGCCGTCGGCGGCGCACTTGGCCGCCTTCCACGCGGCTGGGGGCAGCGTCGTCCTGGACCTGCGGGATCCGATGGAGCCTCGGCCGCTCGACGAGGCCGCCACCGTCGCCTCCCTCGGCATGGAATACCTGAACCTGCCCGTCGGACCCCATAGTCTGACCGACGCCACGCTCGACCGGGTGCGGGAAACACTGGCGCAGGCGGGTGACCGCGTCGTCCTTGTGCACTGCGGCAGCGGCAGCAGGGTGGGCGCTGCCCTGCTGCCGGTGCTGATCCTCGATCACGGGTTCGAGGAGGCAGACGCGGTGGATCAGGCCATGCGGGTCGGGCTGCGGAGTGCCGAGCTGATGGAATGGGGCCTGGACTACACCCACCGGCACCAAGGTGCCTGACGAAGCGAGGGCCCTCCGATGATCTCGAAGGGCCCTCGCCGGTTTCCGTCCGGACTCAGCGGCGGCGGCCGCCGCCACCACCACCACCACTCCCCTCACCACCCCGATTTCCCCCACTGAAGCCACCTCGGGAATCGCCGCTCGACTGGGACGGCGGCGCATAGCTGCCGCGGTCACTGCCCCGGTCGCTCGGGCGGGCCTCAGGGCGAGGCTCCGAACGAGGCTCCGGCCGGGAATCGCCTCTCGGCTCGGCGCGGGCCGGCGCGGTGTAGCCGCCGTCTCCGCGGGACCCGCCCGAGCCGGCCTGGCCGTCGTCCTGGCGTGCGGGCCGCGCCGGACGGGCTTCGACCTCGGCCGGGCGCGCATCGTTGCTTCGGGCTTCCTCGGGCCGGGCGGTCCCCCGGCGCGGGGACTCCTCCGACCGCGAGAGCGGCCGCACTTCCGAGGGCAGATCGCCGCGACTCCGGGAGTCGCGGTTGTCCGGAGTCACGGGGCGCCGCTCGTCGGGCTCGCGGGCGCGCCGGGCTTCGATGTTCGGCTGCACCAGCCGGCTCTCGGTCCGACGGCCAGTACCCCGGTCCGGCGCGGTACGGTCCGGCGCGCGGGCCGGCATCCGGTCGGGGGTTCGCCGCGCGGTACCGCTGGCGCCCACCGAGCCGTTGCCGCGGCGATCCGGCCCAACCGGCCGCGTGGTGGTGCCGACCACAGGTTGATCAGTGACCCGCCGTCCCGGGCTGGCATTGGCCGGCTGGTGATCGCGCACCTTGGGCGGCAGATAGACCGTGTTGACCGAGCGGCCCAGGTCGTACCGGCGATCCCGGTACCCGGCGTTCACGCCGTCGGCCGGCCGGAACCGGTACGGCGTATACGGGCGATTCCAGATCGGATTCCGGTTGTCCGAGTACCCGGTGTAATACCCGTGGTTGTAGTACGGGCTGTAGTAGCCGCGGGTCGGGTAGTAGTACGCCGGGCGATAGTAGTACGGGTCGTAGAAGAACGGATCGTAGAACGGGTCGTAGGCCGCCGCGTAGTACGGGTCGTAGTAGTAGCGCCGGTGGTAGTACGGGCGGCCGAAGAACAGGCCGACCGAGACGCTGAAGGGCGAGCCGTAGTACGATCGCCCGCAGCCGAAGTAGGAATAGCTGCAGTCGTAACCGCCGTCGTAGTTGTAATAGGAGCCGCCGTAGCTGTCGGCGTAGACGACCCGCTCGATGACGTCGTAGCTCAGGACGTCGTAGTCGAAGCTGCCGTCCACCATCCGGCGGACCAGATCGTTGAGCTCCGGCTCGGGAGCGGCCGCGAGGCGCTGGGGCGCCAGGTTGCGGTAGTCCCAGTGATCGGTGAGGACGAAGTCGTCGAAGCGGAAGGGATCGTGGGAGACGGCGGCGTACACCGTTCCCCGACCGGTCCGGTCATCCGCCGTGAACGACTCCCGCCCGCCGCGGCCACGGATCTCGTACTTCCGCCCGCCGCGGACGAAGTTGTCGTCCTTGGGATCGATCGGGAACAGAACCCGGAGGTGGCCGTCAGGATCGGCATGGAGGACCAGGAGATAGCCATCCTCCCGCGCCCGGACCTGCACCTTGGCGTGTTCGCCGGGGAGGAACCGCCGGTCGTTGCTGATCCAGATCTGAATGGCCGGATCGTCGCCGCCCGCTAGGCGAGCTGGCGCGCCGGCTGGGGGGCCGGCAAGAAGAAGAGGTAGGAGCAAGGCCGTGAACATGGCGCCTCCCGACGACCGCTGTTGCAACGTGGAAACTGCAATGGTGGACCAGGCTTTGGGACGGAGCAACGCTCCGCCCTGGACTGCGAACTCTGTGCCACCGGGTACTTTAGCCTCTATCAAACACTTAGGATTGGGCAGTCGTTCCGGACCGTCCTCTCCAGAGGACACTTCAGGACAGTCCATGTCACCTGGAGGACGTCAACTGGAGGACGTCAACTCCCACCCAATGTTCACGGCTTGCCGGTCTCCCGCCCGCCGTTCCAGCGGTGCCAGTACATGCGCATCTCGGTGATCAGCGAGCCATCGGTCTCACAGAAGATGGCGCCCCTGGCATCCACCCACTCCCCGGTCCGCTTGCGTCGGAAGACGCACTTGAACTCGGTCGAGAACCAGGGCCCGGCGGCGTAGATCTCGCCCGACGAGAAGGTGATCTCGGCCTGGCTGAAGGGCACGTCGAGCCACCATCGGCGGATCCCGTTGGCACCGGAGAGGGGCTCGGAAAAGGGGGTCTCGATGAAGACGGCGGACGGCGCGAACGCCGAGGCGAGCAGGTCGATGTCCGGCTTGGCCCAGCCCCTCCCGAACCGGTCGATCAGGCTCCGGCCCAACTCACGGGTATCCTGGATCTGGGCGGGCCCGGCGGACGGAATCTCGTCGGTGGACATACAGCTGAACATACAACTGTCCCGGGCACTCCGCGCCCGTAGGCCCGGCCGGAGCGGCGAGCGCAGGGCGGACGCCACGCCCGGTCTGTCCAGGGGCCTTCCGGGTCCCCCGCAACTGCCCGGCCTCTACCGGGTGCGATACGTCTCGAAGAACCCCAAGCCGCTGTCACTCACCTGGACGCTGCCGATCCGGCCGGTCAGCGTGAAGTGGCCCCGCATCTGAAAGAAGAGCCGGCGGAAGGAGGCCGCGCTCATCTCGGTCGCGAGCGCGTGCTCGACCACCACCGACAGGGCCACGCTATCGGCGTCCCGGCCAGCCGCGATGGTGAACCGGGATGGGGCGACAGCGCCCGGCGCCCCTTCGGCCGAGCGTGATCCCTGGTACGCCACCTGGCCGAAACGGAGGACCTGGCTCACCCCGAGGGAATCCACCAGCGCCAGGAAAAAGGGCGAGGATATCCCGGCGTCCGGGTCGCCGCGGGCCCGCTCGGGACCGTAGACTCCGCCATAGAGCAGGCTCAGCCCGCGGCCCCGGGCGGCGCCCCACTCCCAGGTCACGTCGTGCCAGACGCCCCAGTTGTGATCGTGGTAGGCGGGCGCGGCAGTGACGGTGGTGCAGCGGCCAGCCACGCAGAATCGGCCCGAAGCCGTGGCGGCCAGGCCCGGGACCACATAGCCGGACAGAAACTCCTCGTCCCGGAGCTCGACCGGGGGGAAGTAGCGGTTGGCGAGCGGGCGGACCTCGACCTGGAGCCGGACATCGCCGGCGGGACCGGCGGCCCGGGCGTCGAGGTGGTAGACGCCATCGCGCTGCTGTACGGTACTCGGGCCGATCGAGAGATCCGCGCCGGCCGTGTCGAACCGGACGGATGCGCCGGGAACATCGGCCGTGAAGCGGTCGTAGCGCCCATCCGGCCGCCGATGGGTCACCAGCACGCGGCCGCCCCACCGCCCCGCCCCGCCCGGCGGACCCACCTCGCCGCCAACCAGGAAGGTCAGGTACCACCACTCGTCCGGCCCGGTGGTGAGGTTGAAATAGTGCCACTCCCCCCAGGTGCTGTCGGGCCGGGGCGGCAGGTGGAACCGGTCGAGCTCATCGTAGAGCTGCTGGCGGGTCGGCGTGATGTAGGCCGAGTCGGCCGGCGAGTCGCGCCAGTCGCCCTGGCGGAGGTCGAGCCCGGCGCCGAGAGCCGCGGCCCGGCTGGGGATCTCGCCGCCCGCCCGCACGGGGGTGGGGCGGCAATCGCTCGAGGCCTTGCAGAGGTAAATCAACTTGCCCTCGATGGCCGGCGCGACAGTCCGCACCAGTGCCGCGTGACGCGGGCCTCCGATCACCTGCCGGGTGAGAAAGCGGGCGCGATCGATGGCGAAGAACATCCCGCCCAGGCCCCCGGTTCGCATCGCCTCGACATCGATGCCCTGCGGCAGGACCGTGATCCCACCGCCGCCCACCAGGCTGACGTCACGGCTCTGATCCAGCATCGCCTCG
>JBBRGH010000056.1:0-12032 GCA_038240915.1 Gemmatimonadales bacterium
CGGCCGGGCGAGGTCGATCCCCGCGTCGGCGAACCGGTGCCGGAGCTCCTCCGGCGGGAGCAACAGGCCGTCGGGGCCTACGAGGGAAGCGAACGGAACGTTCCGGCTGCGGGGAATGTGACCGCTCCGAAGGCCGGGGCGGGGCTCGGACTCCGTCCCGGCGAAGCGGCCGGCGCTCCGGGCGTCCACCACCTGAGAGGACCCGGTCTCGCTCACCCGGGCGACCGCCGCGGCGTCCCAGACGCGGGTGTCGTCCAGCCGGGTGGTGAACCGGCCGGGCGTCACTCGCGCGTCGCCGGCTTCGACCGGCCGGCCTTCGGCGACCCAGCGCCGGAAGCCGCCGTCGAGCACGGCGACCCGCCGGTGACCGAACGTGCGGAACATCCACCAGGCGCGGGCAGCGCTGAGGTTGATACCCGAGCCATCGTAGACGACGATGTCATCGTCGTCGGTAAGACCGAGCCCGCTCATCGCGTCGGCAAACTGATCGGCCGACGGAAGCATGTGAGGGAGAGGCGTGTCAGGATCGCTGGCCACGTCCAGATCGAAGCGGACAGCGCCGGGAACGTGCGCGGCCGCAAATTCGGCTGCGGGGTCACGTCCCGCGCTCGGGAGATACCACGACGCGTCCACCGGCCGCACCTGCGGCTCCGCCAGGCGTTCGGCGAGCCAGGAGGCGGATACGACGGCCGGGAACGGCATTACCCCACGGTGGCGGCGCGATTGGCCCGCTCGAACTCCTTCATGAACTTGACCAGCGCCTCACAGCCGGCCTTGGCAAAGGCGTTGTAGATGCTGGCGCGCATGCCCCCGGCCGACCGATGCCCCTTGAGACCCTCGAACCCGGCCCTGGTCGCTTCGCCGATGAACTTCGCCTCGAGTTCCTCGGTCGGGCCGCGGAAGCAGACGTTCATGAGCGACCGGCTGCCCGGCTCCGCGGTGACGCGGAAGAACTCGCTCGCATCGAGATAGTCGTAGAGCGTTTTCGCCTTCTCGGCGTTCCGCTCCGCCATTCCCGTCAACCCGCCCTGTTGCTGGATCCACTTGAAGACGAGACCCATCATGTAGATGCCGAAGGTCGGCGGTGTGTTGTAGAGCGAGCGCTCCTTCACGTGGATCCGGTACTGGAGCATCGTCGGCAGGTCCCGGGGACCCGCCTCGGCGAGATCGTCACGGATGATCACGAGCACGACGCCGGACGGCCCCAGGTTCTTCTGGGCGCCGGCGTAGATCAGGCCGTATTTTGATACGTCGATCGGCCGGCTGTACATGTCACTCGAGGCATCGGCGATGAGCGGAACACCGGCCGGCGGCACTGGCTCACTGGCCCACTGCGTACCGTAGATCGTGTTGTTGGTGGTGAAGTGCACGTACTTCGGGGCGGCGGAATAGCGGAACGTGCCGGCCGGGGGGATGTAACTGAAGTTCCGGTCTTCGCTGGTCGCTGCCTCGTGCACCGTGCCGAGGAGCTTCGCTTCCTTCACCGCCTTCTGCGCCCAGACGCCGGTCACCAGGTAGTCGGCGGTCGCCCCTTTCGGCAGCAGGTTCATCGGCACCATCGCGAACTGCAGCGACGCGCCGCCCTGGAGGAACAGCACCGCGTAGTCGTCGGGAATGCCGGCCAGCGCGCGGCAGTTGGCCTCGGCCTCGTCGAGGATCCGGTCGAATACCTTGCCCCGGTGGCTGTGCTCCATGATGCCGATGCCGCTGCCGGCCGCGTTCCAGATCGCCTCCTGCGCCTGGCGGAGGACGGGCTCGGGCAGCGCGGCGGGGCCGGCGCTGAAGTTGTGGATCCGGTCGCTCATGAGTCGGTCCTTGCTGGGGGCCATCCCGGCTATCGCCGGTCGATCTCGCTCAGCTCCACGCTGATGATGTCCTGGTTGCCGCCGCGGATCCGTTCGACCGCGGCGCCGTCGGGCACGCCGTCGAGATGGATCCGCGCCAGCGTTGCCTGGGCGCCGTGGTAGATGATATTCTCGACCTCTTCCACGTTGATCGCGCCGCCCGCCAGCACGCCGAAGACGTGGGCCAGCACGCCGGGCCGGTTCCGGTGCCGGATCGACAGCACGTGGGTCGCCGAGCTTCGGGCCAGCCGGTTGACCACGTTGGGCACCTCACCCGTGGTCTGGAACGTCTGCACGATCCGGATCACCTCGTGGGCGATCGCCACCTGGGCCTGGTCGGTGGACGCGCCCACGTGGTGGGTGCCGTACACGCCCGGCGCCTTGGCGATGGCGTTGGCGAAGGTCCCGGTGCCGCCCGGCGGTTCGTCGGCGAAGACGTCGAGGCCGGCCCGGAGCTTCTTCTCCCGCACCGCCTGCTCCAGCGCCGCTTCGTCCACCACCGAGCCGCGCGAGGTGTTGATCAGGTAGGCGCCTGGTCGCATGGCCGCCAGGAACTCCGCGTTCACCAGCTGCCTGGTCTCGGCGTTGGCGGCCACGTTGACGGTGACCGCGTCGGACGCCCGGGCCACCTCCAGCGGCGTCTGGGCGTAGCCGATGCCCAGCCGGTCCGCCTCCTCGTGCGTCAGGCTCCGGCTCCAGGCCACCACCCGCATCCCGAACGCCCGCGCGCGGGTCGCGATCTCCCGCCCGATCTGTCCCAGGCCCACGATGCCGAGCGTGCGGCCGTGCAGTCCGCGCGCCTTCGCGTATTCGCCCTTGTTCCAGCTCCCTGCCCGGAGGTCGGCCACCTGATCCGGGATCCGCCGGTCGCACGAGAGCAGCAGGCCCAGCACCAGCTCGGCCACGGCGATCGAGTTCTTGCCCGGGCAGTTGGAGACGAAGACGCCGAGGCTGGACGCGGTGTTGACGTCGATCGTGTCGATCCCGGCGCCCGCCCGGATCACCAGGGTGAGCGCGGTGCCGGCCTGGAGCGCGTCGGCGCTCACCTTCTTGCCGCGGACGATCAGGATGTGCGGGTCCGCCGCCCGGATCGCGTCCGGCAGCTCCTCCGGCTTCACGTCCGGCTGGGAGACGACTGTGCAGCCGAGCTCTTTGAGCCCGTCGATCCCCACCTTCTCGAACTTGTCCGCGATCAGCACCTTCATGCGTGCGCGCTCCGCCCGGTCGTCGTGAGCCTACAAAGTATGCACGAAGAGCCCGCTGCGCAGCTTGGGCTCGAACCACGTGCTCTTGGGGGGCATGATGAGCCCCGCGTCCGACACGGCCATCAGCTGCTCCAGCGTGGTCGGATAGAGGGAGAAGGCGATCGCCATCTCGCCCGAGCGCACCCGCCGCTCGAGTTCCGCCGTGCCCCGGATGCCGCCCACGAAGTCGATCCGCTTGTCGGTGCGGGGGTCGCCCACGCCGAGGACGGGCCCCAGCACCCGGTCCTGCAGCAGCGACACGTCGAGCGAGGCCACCGGATCGCGCCGGTCGATGATGGCCTCGTCGAGCTCCAGCCGGTACCAGGCGTTCTTCAGGTAGATGCCGTAGCTGCCCGGCCTGGTCGGCGTCCCGTCGGCGGCGGTCACCACCCGGCCCAGCCGGGAGAGCCGGGCCAGCACGCCCGCGGCGGTGAGCTCGCCGAGGTCGCGCACCACCCGGTTGTAGGGCAGGATCTGCAGCTGGTCCGCCGGAAACAGCACCGCCAGAAACCAGTTGTACTCGCCGTCCCCGCGGCGCTGCGCCGGCGCGTTCCTCAACTCGCGGCCGGCCCGCCAGGCGCTGGCCGAGCGGTGGTGGCCGTCGGCGACGTAGGCGTGCGGGACCGCGCGGAAGGCGTCGAGGAACGGGCCCGCGTCGGCCACCCGCCAGACGGTGTGCCGCACGCCGTCGGGGGCGCTGAAGTCGTAGAGTGGCGGCGCCGTGGTGAGCGGGGCCGTGAGCGCCTCGATCTCGGGCCGCCCGCGATAGGTGAGGAAGACCGGCTCGGCGTTGGCCCGGAGGGTCAGCACGTGGCGGGTGCGATCGTCCTCCTTGTCCTGCCGGGTCTTCTCGTGCTTCCGGATCAGGTCGTGCTCGTAGTCGTCGATATGGACACAGGCCACCAGGCCGGTCTGCGCCCGCCCGTCCATCACCTGGCGATACAGGTAGAGCGATGGCGTAGCCTCGCGAACGAGCGTGCCCTCGGCCTGGAAGCGGTCGAGCGCCTCGCGCGCCCTGGCGTAGATCCGGGGGTCGTAGGGATCCACGTCCGCCGGCAGGTCGATGTCCGAGCGGCCCACGTGCAGAAAGCTGTAAGGGTTTCCCTCGGCCAGCGCGGCGGCCTCGGCCCGGTTCACGACATCGTAGGGCACCGCCGCCACCCGCTCGGCCAACTCGGGCGTGGGACGGACGGCGCGGAAAGGGTGGATTCGCATGCGAGGCAGGCCGGCGTGAGAGTCGGGTGGCGGGAACGACGGCATCCTATCCGCGGACGGCGGCCCAAGGCAAGCGGCGCCGGCTCAGCCGGCGCCGCCCGGCCGGACCAGCCGTTCGCAGGCGCCCAGCACCGCATCCACCGCCAGCGCCAGCAGGGCCGCCGGCAGCGCGCCGGAGAGGATCATCCGCGTGTCGGACAGCGCCAGGCCGGATGCGATCGGATCGCCCAGCCCGCCCGCACCGATGAACGCGGCCAGCGTGGCCGTGCCCACGTTGATGACCGCGGCGGTCCGGACGCCGGCCATGATGAGCGGCGCGGCCAGTGGCAGGCGGACGTGGCGGAGCACCTGGCCCGGCGTCATCCCCACCGCCCTGGCCGCGGCCACCGCGTCGGGCGCCGCGTCGCGCACGCCGGTGTACGTGTTCCGGAGGATCGGGTAGAGCGAATAGAGGAACAGCGCCACCAGCGCCGGCACCACCCCGATCCCCAGCACCGGGATCATGAACGCCAGCAGGGCGATCCCCGGAATGGTCTGGAGGATCCCCACCGCCCGGATCACGCCTTCGGCACCGCCACGCAGACGCTCGAGCGCCAGCCCGAGCGGCACGGCCAGCGCGATGGCCGCGGCGAGCGAGACGAGCACCAGGAAGAGGTGTCGTCCCGTGAGCCCCAGCAGCGTCCGCCGCTCGGCCCAGAGGTACCCGGCCAGTCCCATCCGTCCAGGCGCAGCTCGCCCCGCGCTGTCCGCCGCGGCACGCCCCAGCAGGCCGAGCGAGCCCAGGGCGTCCCGCGCGACCCGGGCCACCGGCTCGTTGTCCACCTCCACCCGGCGGTTGAGCTGCCGCATGGTGGTCTCGGTCAGCCGTCCGCTGAGCTCGGTCAGCGCCGCCACGGCGGCCGGCCGGCGCTGGGACAGGCCCGGTGCCACCAGCGCCGCGGCCTCGTACGGCGGAAAGAAGCCGCGGTCGTCCTCCAGCACCACCAGGTCATACCGGGCGATCAGGCCGTCGGTGGCGTAGCCGTCGATCACGTCCACCTGCCCCGCGGCCAGCGCCTGATACTTGACCGCCGGCAACAGCGCCCGGACCTGCCGGAAGCGCAGGCCGTAGGCCCGGCCCAACCCGGGCAGTCCGTCGTCCCGGCCGATGAAGTCCGGGGTGAGCCCGGCCGTGAGCGTAGAGCCAACGCGAGCCAGGTCGCTCAGCGTCTTCAGCCGGAGCCGCTCGGCGGTCTCCCGCCGGACGGCCACCGCGTAGGTGTTCTGGAAGCCGAGGGGCGGCAGCCATCGGACCCCGAATCGGTCGGCGAACTCGCGGGAAACCTGCCCGTAGACTGCGCGCGGGTCGGCGCTCGGCGGCTGGTGCAGGATCGCGAGCAGGCCCGTGCCGGTGTACTCCGGATAGACGTCGATGGCGCCGGTCCGGAGCGCGCCGAAGGCGATCTCGGTGGCGCCGAGCCCGAGGCGCCGCTCCACCCTCATCCCCCGCGCCTCGAGCAGCTGGGCGAACATCTCGGCCAACAGGTAGGACTCGCCGAAGGGTTTGGAGGCCACGACCACGGGGCGGGAAGCGCCGGGATCAGGCCCGCGCTGGCGGCTGCGGTCGCTCCGACTGGTAGGAGTGATCTGACCGCCAGCACCGTTTTGTCCGGCCCGTCCGCCGGGCCGACTCGCGCCGCCCTGCGCCGCTCCAGACCCCAGCGCCAGCGCCAGCGCTGCCGTCAGCACGAGCGCGCGGCCCAGGTTCACGCGCGCACCCGCGCCCGGGTAAGCAGTGCCTTCACGTAGGCCGTCGCCGGCGCCGACCGCAGCTGGTCGGGGGCAGCCACCTGCTCGACCCGGCCGGCGTGCATCACCGCCACCCGGTCGGCCAGGAGAAAGGCCTCGGACAGGTCATGGGTGACGAGCAGGATGGTGAGGGCGAGCTCGCGCCGGAGATCGAGGAAGGAGGCCTGCAGATCGGCCCGGGTGATCGCATCGAGGGCGCCGAACGGCTCGTCGAGCAGCACCAGATCAGGACGGGCGGCCAGCGCCCGGGCCACGGCCACGCGCTGCCGCTGGCCGCCGGAGAGCTCCCGCGGCCAGCGCTCGGCCACCTCGGCGGGGTCGAGGCCCACCAGCTGGAGCGCGTCATCGGCGCTGGCGGCGGCATCCTCCCGGTCGCGGAGCCAGGGCACCAGCGCCACATTGCGCCGCACCCGCCAGTGCGGCAGCAGGCCGCCGTCCTGCGGCACGTAGCCGACGCGGCGGCGGAGGGCCACCGGATCGAGCCCGGCGGTGTCGGCGCCGTCCACCAGCACGGTGCCCTCATCCGGATCGGTCAGCCGGTTGAAGCACCGCAGCAGGGTGGTCTTGCCCGAGCCGCTTTCACCGATCAGCGCCACGCACTCGCCCCGCCGGACAGCGAGCGATACCCGGTCGAGCGCCGCCACCGGACCGTACCGTTTGGAGACCTCGCGTGCCTCGAGGGCGATGGCATCGGGCATGGGTCAACTTACCCCCCACTCTCGCAAACTACGAGGCGAATCGAGCCGCCCGGCGAAGCAGAATGGCTGGGGCGCGCCATCCCCAAGCGGCCGCTGCCGGCACCCGCCCGGGACCGGCCCGGGACCGGCCCGCGGCCCCGAGTCTTAACCCCATCGGGCAAAACCGCTTCGCGCCGGCCCTCGACACCGGGGGCCCACCGCGAGAGGCGCGACCGACGGCGTGTCTGGTGTCGCGGAGCCGTGCAGAAACATGCAGCGTTCCCGAGCATGAAATTGGCGTCCTCAACGGGTTGTCATCCCTCCCCCACCTGAGGATGCGGCATGTATCGGATCGAGCTGGCGCCGGGCGAGGAAACCGTATTCCGCACCATCGAGGAGCTCGCCATCGGCGTGCGGAACGGCCTGGTCACCCCCCGGTGCCGGATCTATCACAACGCGACTCAGAAGTGGCTGCCGATCGAGTTCCATCCGCATTACAAGCAGGCGCTCGCTCTGCCGGCGTCGCGCGCCGTGGAGACTGCGCCATCCAGGGCGGCGGCGCCGAAGCCGGCGAGCCGCCTTCCCCGACTGTTCGAGCGCGCGTCGGAGGCGGCCAAGGTCGTAGGCGCGCCAAAGGATGCGGCATTTGCCGCCGCCCCAAACCTCGAAGCGCCGAAGCACGAGGCGCGGAAACCCGGCCCGGCAGAGATCGAGCCGCGCAACGACAAGCCGCTGAAGATCGAGCAGTCGGGGGAAGCGGTTCTCACGATCGAGCGGCCGAAGGTCGAGCCCGGCACCGCGGCGACACCGGTGCTCGAAGGCGCTGCCGAGCCAAAGCCGAGCGCCGAGGAGCGGATCGCGACCCTGCTGGCGGCGAAAGAACAGGCCGAGCGCTCGACCGCCATCGCGCGGGAGACGCCGCCGCCGGCGGCGGAACTTTTGGCAGGGTCCGGGGGGTCCTCGGCGGTCGAGCCCGCCGCGGCCAACGCCTACCTCGCCGAGCACGACGAACCGGAGCACCTGCCCTGGCCCCAGCCCATCGCGCAGATGCCGACCGACGCCCATATGCCGGCCAGGCGAGCCGGCGGAGAGCCGGCGGCCCCGGATCGCATCGCCGCCCGCCGGCCGGCGGCCACCGCCCACCCGCGGATCAATCCGGCGCCGACGGCCGCGCCCGATCACGGACTCCCCGCGCCGCCGCGCACGGGCGGGTATCGGCCGGACTCCTATCTGCCCCCTTCGGTCCGTCTCATCGCCGACGACCCCTCCGTCGCGATCGCGCCGGACGCGCCGCCCTCGGCCCAGGTCGAGAGCTCGCCCGGCGCGGCGTTGTCGGACTCGGCGCCGATCTCACCGACCTCCGTCCCCTGGGCCAGCGGGCTGGGGACCGCCGCCGTAGTGGTCGAGCCGAAGATCTCCTATCCCGAGATCACGCCCGCCGAGGAGCCGGTCGCCGAGCGCACGGCGTCCGGCCGGGGGCGCCGTCCACTCCAGGTGGCCATCGCGGTGCTGGTACTGGCCGCCGGTGGCTACCTCGCGAAGGCGCTCTACTCCCCAGTCGCGCACCACACCCAGGCCACCGAGGTGGCCCGCCCCCAGCTGCCCGCGGACTCCGTCCCAGTTGTTGGCGGCCGCGCGGCACCCGCGGCCCAGCCTGGTTCCGGCGCCCCGACTACGACCAGTGCCTCGACGGGGAATACGGCGCCTCCCGCGTCGCCGTCCGCCGCGGCGGCACCGGCCTCCTCAGGCTTCGCCGCGGCACTCGAGTCCCGCGCGATTGTGCAGGGGCCGGCACCCCGGCAGCCGCAGGGCGCGGGCGCTCCATCCCCCGGCGGCACGGCCGCGGACTCCTCGGTAGCGGCGGCCCCGATCACGCCGGCGCCGGCAGAAATGCCGCTCGATGTCCCGTCCCTCCCCGGGGCCCCGGTCCTCGCCACGCCGACGGGCGGCGGTGACTCCGCGATGAAGCGGATTCTCCGCGCGGTCAACGGAGGCAAAGACACCAGGTAGCGCAGATCCGCCATGTGACCAACCCCACAGCCTTCCCTTCCGCCGCGGTAGATTATCCGGTAGCCTAAGTTGTTGTTTATCAACAGTTTATGTTGACAACTCTGGGGAAATTCCCCTCGCGGTGTGGAAAACCCGCGAGGTGATCCCACGGCCAGCCGGAGCGGCCCCCAGCGGAGGAATGGCGCATGGCCAGGGCGATCTGGAGCGGTTCGATCAGTTTTCGGGATGGTGAGCATCCCGGTCAAACTATATGGCGCGGCGTGAGCGCCCCGTGACCCGCCGGCTGGACTCGCTCTCCAAGGCGGCCAATTCCCGGCTCCGCTACCGGACCCAGCCCGGCTGGATCGCGCCCATGCTCGCGACCCTGGCCGAAACGCCGCCCTCGGCGGGTCAGTGGTTGTACGAGCCCAAGCTCGACGGCGTCCGGGTGCTGATCTACTGCAATGGCGGCAACATCCGGCTGTTCAGCCGCAATCGGAAGCCGCTGGAGAACGCGTATCCCGAGCTGGTGGACGCGCTCTCCTTTGCCGTCCGGGGCGACGCGGTGCTCGATGGCGAGGTCGTGGCGGTGGACCCTGACACGGGGCAGAGCAGCTTCTCCCGGCTGCAGCGCCGGATGCAGCTCCGCGACGAGCGCCGGGCCCGCGCGAGCGACGTCGCCGTCGAGTTGTTTCTGTTCGACTGCCTGTTCTACGAGGGGATCGACCTGACGGCGTTGCCGTTGGTGGACCGGAAGGCCGTCCTCCGCGACGTGGTCTGGTACGACGATCCGATCCGGTTCACGCCCTTCCGCACCACCGGCTCGGCCGCCATGCTGCGCGAGGCCTGCGCCAAGGGCGCCGAGGGGATCGTGGCCAAGCGGAGCGCCAGCCGCTACACCAGTGCCCGGTCCGCCGACTGGCTCAAGATCAAGTGCGTGCACCAGCAGGAATTCGTGGTGGGCGGCTACACCGCGCCCAAGGGCGCGCGCGAGAATCTAGGTGCGCTGCTGGTGGGATATTACGAGCACGGCGCGCTCCGCTACGCCGGGAAGGTCGGCACCGGCTACAACCGCGAGACGCTCGAGCTGCTCGGCCGGAGGCTGGCCCCGCTCCACCGCCGGACCACACCCTTCGCGCCGGGCCCGGCGCCGGCGGGCGAGATCGAGTGGGTCACGCCGCGCATAGTGGTGGAGATCGGCTTCGGCGAGTGGACCCCGGGGGGGCTGCTCCGGCACCCGCGCTATCTGGGCCTTCGCGAGGACAAGTCCGCAGCCGAGGTGCGGAAGGAAGGCTGACCGCGAATTCACTCCGGCATTCGACCGGGGCCCGGGCATTCTCCGCCGTCCTTCCCCTGCAAGATCTGGCAGCCTGTCCCGGCCGGGCGCCGCAAGTGCAACCTGGTAGCGGGCTCTGTTGGGCCACCCTCGATCTGCACGGTTCTTGCCCCTCCGGCTCCGGTCACCCGACCCCCACCCTGGAGCGTCCCATGCATCCGCGCCGTCTGGCGGCCGGCCTCGCGCTGGCCCTGTCCGCTCTCGCCGTTTGCGTCGCACCCGCGGCGGCGCAGGGCAAGGGAAAGGACAAGCACTACGCCGTCACCACCGATCGCGCGGTGAGCGTGACCCGCACCGTGCTCGTGCGCCAGGGCTACGAGGTGGTCCGGATCGAGCGCGCGGGGCCGACCCAGGTGGTCTACTACCGCGCCGGCAATCACGGCCGGGGCAAGGGCCGGGGGCCGCTCCAGCGGATGGTGATCCGCACCGTCGAGCGCCGGGTCGTCTTCGAGGAGACGCCGCCCGCGGTCCTGGTGGATATCGACGTCAACCTGAAGCTGTAGCCGTCTCCGCCGGACCGGAGCGGCCTTATTCCACGGCTACGGTCCAGGCGTAGTTTTCCAGCCGCTCCGTCCGCGGGCCCGCGCCCGCGGCCGGCAGCGCAAACTCCGCCGCATGCGGGGTCTCCAGGTACATCTGGCGCACCGCGTTCTTGAAGGCCGGCGCGCAGGCGCCGTTCACCTCCGCCTGATGCCCTGGGGCCGGCGTCCACACGAGCCGGACTTCCCTGCCGCCCGGACGCGTGTCGTCCACCTGAACCACACCCGTCACCGCCACCTCGCCGCGCCCGGTCAGCACCAGCTCGCAACCCGCCGTCCCCGCCACCTGGTTGCTGCCGTGCGCACCGCAGAACAGCAGCTCGGTGCGACGGGTGAAGGTGCCGGTATACGTGCCGTCGGACGCGCGCGCGAGCGTGCCATCGACCGTCTCTTCGCCGCCGTTGCGGCATCCGCCCGCGGCTTCCTGGGGCCAGGTGCTGCTGAGGTGCACGTGGTAGGCCGGCTTGAGGGCCGGAGGTGGCGGCACGGTGCTGTCGGCCAGGGAGAGGACGATGGCCGTTGCGAGCGACGCGCGCTGGGCATCGGCCGTCACCGGGAGGAGGCCGGCGAGCGCAAGCGCGGCGGCGAGCTGGGAGATCCTAGGTCGGGACATATCGTTCCTCAAAGGCCGGAAGGTGACGTGGGCGCGAGGTCGCGCGGCCTCTGCTAAGACAAGTCGCATGCCCTCCGCGCCGCGCCGCCCCGGGCCCAAGAGCGTGACTGGAAACAGTTGTCCGGGGATGGGTTACGACAAGGCGCTGATTCCCTGGTCAGGATCCAGCGCCGGTCGCGGGCGACAATTTCGTGCTGCCTCGGCCGCGGCCGCGGCCAGCGATGTCGGCCGCTCTCGCCCTGCCCGCGGCCGACCCAGGCAGCCCCGGGCCGTCAGCCCCGGAACCGTCCCGGGTCGATCCCGTACCGCCGCACCTTGTAGCTCAGAATCCGTTCGGTGGTGCCGAGCAGGCGGGCAGCCTTGGTGCGGTTGCCGCGGGTGGTCTTGAGCGCGTCCTGGATCAGGTTGCTCTCGAACACGCCCACCGCCTCGCCCAGGGAGCGCGAGACCACCGTGCCCGAGGCCTCCGCCGTCTGCAGCGTGGGCGAGAGATGGTGCCCGTGGATCACGTCGCCGTCGGCCACCAGCACGGCCCGCTCGATGGTGTTCTCCAGCTCGCGGACGTTGCCGGGCCAGTGGTAGGCCATCAGCATGTCGATCGCCGGGGTGGAGATTCGCTTGATGGTCCGCTGGTGCACCCGGGCGTAGCGCTCGACGAAGTGGTCCGCCAGCAGCAGCACGTCCGACCGCCGCTCGCGCAGCGGCGGCACGTAGATGGTAAAGACATTGAGCCGGTAGTACAGGTCCTCCCGGAACGTCCCCTCCGCCAGCGCCTTCTCCAGGTCCT
>JBBRGH010000057.1:0-12000 GCA_038240915.1 Gemmatimonadales bacterium
CCGGTGGACCGGATCTTCCGGCGGCTGCAGCTGGTCTCGGCCTCGCTCTACTCCCTGAGCCACGGCGCCAACGACTCCCAGAAGACCATGGGGATCATCGTCGGCCTGCTGGTGTCGAGCCAGGCGCTCTTTGTCCACCAGACCGGGTGGCTGCACTATCTGCACGTGCCCACCGCGGACCGGATCCCGCTCTGGGTGGAGATGGCGGCCTACAGCGCCATCGGCCTGGGCACGGCGCTGGGCGGCTGGCGGATCGTCAAGACGATGGGCAGCCGGATCACCAAGCTCCGGCCGTTCGGCGGCTTCTGCGCCGAGACGGCGGGCGGGATCTCGATCCTGATCGCCTCGATGCTGGGCGTGCCGGTCAGCACCACGCACACGATCACCGGCGCGATCGTCGGCGTCGGCGCGGCGCAGAGGGTGTCGGCGGTGCGGTGGGGCGTGGCGACCCGGATCGTGTGGGCCTGGATCCTGACGATTCCGATGGCAGCGGCCATCGCGGCGGGGAGCTACCTGGTCCTGCGGAAATAGGGGGCTCAGGCCGCTTGGGTGGCGCGCCGGGCGTCGATGGCGGCCTGGTAATCCCGGAGCAGCTGGTCGTACACGCGGCCCCAGTCCCGCGACCGCGCCGTGGCCAGCGCGCCGCCACCGAGCTGGCAGCGCAGCTCGGCGTCAGTCAGCAGCCGCCGCAGGCCGGTGACGATGGCCGGGCCGCTGTCCGGCTCCACCAGCCAGGCGTTGCCGCCGTGCTCGGCAAACTCGAGCACCCCGCCGGCAGCCGCCACCAGCGAGGGCAACCCGGAGCCCATCGCCTCCAGCAGTGAGTTCCCGAACGTCTCCGTGGTGGAGGGAAAGGCGAACACATCGGCCGAGGCGTAGGCGGCCGAGAGGTCGGCCCCCTGCAGCAGCCCGGTGACGTGGACCCCGGGAATCTCCCGGCGGCGAATCTCGTCCTCGAGCGGCCCCCGCCCCACCAGCACCAGCGCGGCTCCGCCCCGTTCGGCGGCCAGCGTCTCCCACGCCTCCAGCAACAGCCCGAGGTTCTTCTCCCGGGCGATCCGCCCGATATACGTCACCAGCAGGTCATCCGGGCCGAGGCCGAAGCGGGTACGGTAGGCCCGGCTCCGCCACTGGGGCGAGAACATCTCGGGATCGACGCCGCGGCTCCAGAGGCCGGTGTGGGCGACGCCGTGGCGGTGGACGGCCTTCTCGTAGATCCGCGAGGGACAGAGTACCTGGTGCGCCTGGCCGTAGAACCAGCGGAGATAATGCCAGCCGGCCCGGAGCGCCCAGGGGACGCCGTACCGGGCGGCGTACTGGTCGTAGTCGGTGTGGGCCGAGGCGATCAGCGGCAGCCCCAGCTGGCGGGCCGCCTTGAGGCCGGCGATGCCGAGCGAGAACTCGGTGGCCACGTGGACGATGTCCGGCTGAAAGGCGGCCAGGTCCTCGACCACCTCCCGCAGGCGCGGAAATGCCCACTGGACATCGGGATACAGGAAGAATGGCACACTAGGCGAGCGATGGACCTCGGGCCGGTCGGCGGTACCTTCGGGCAGGGCGTAGGTGGCGCTGTAGACGCGCACGGCGTGCCCACGCGCCTCGAGGGCGTCGGTCAGGCGGAGCAGGGTCACCCCGACCCCGCTCACCATCGGCCAGTAGACCTCCGAAAAGAGTGCGATCCGCACGCGCGAAGGCTCGTGGTTGAAGATCACCGGGCGCCACGGCGGCGGCCCGGTCCGGTCACTGCCTCAACATTACATTGTCTCGATGCGCATTCGCGAGCCCGTCAACGCCTGGTCCCACTTCGTCGGGCTGGTCCTGGCCGGCGCCGGGAGCATCCTGCTGCTCCGGCTGGCCCGGGGCGCGGCGGAAACCGTGGCGTTCGCCGTCTACGGCGGCTCGCTGGTTCTGCTCTACGGCGCCAGCACGCTCTACCATGCGCTGCCGCTGCCGGCCCACCGGCTGCGGCCGCTCCGCACGCTGGACCACATCGCCATCTATTTCCTGATCGCTGGCACCTACACGCCGGTCGCCATCGTGACTCTCCACGGCACTCCGGGCCAGATGCTGCTGGTCGCGGCCTGGAGCATCGCGCTGCTGGGAGTTCCGTTCAAGATCTGGTGGCTCGATGCCCCGGTGTGGGTCTCCACCGGGGTCTATCTGGCGATGGGGTACATGTCGCTGCTGGCGGCGGCGCCGCTGGCCGCGGCGGTGCCGCCGAGCGGCCTGGCGTGGCTCCTGGCGGGCGGGGTGGCCTACACGGTGGGGGCGATCATCTTCACCCGGCGGCGCCCGGATCCCTGGCCCGGTCGCTTCGGCCATCACGAGATCTGGCACCTGCTGGTGCTGGTCGGCAGCGCCTGCCACTTCGCGTTCATGCTGCTGCACGTGGCCGGGTGACGTCGAGGAAGGGGGCGAGTCAGGTTCCTCAGCTCGCGGCCGTAGCGCTGGCGGTGCGAGGCGACGAAGATTCGCTGGCGGACCGTGGACGGAGCCCTGACCGGTCTGGTCCTGAACGGCGCGGTCCGGCAACTCTGTTCGAGGCCCGCGGGCCGGCCGGCACGACCCCGGCGCCGGGATGGCGCCGTTCAGGCCGCCATCACCTTGAGCACCCTCAGCGTGAGGGAACCGATGTCCAGCAGGCGCACCTCGATCGTGAGTGACGTGGAGCTGAGCGGCGGGCCCGTCGCGGGCGACGCTCGGGTGCTCACACCGGAGGCGCTGGCCCTGGTGGCTCATCTGACCCGGCGGTTCGCCGACGCGCGCACCGCGCTCCTGGCCCGCCGGCGCGAAGCGCAGGCCCGCTTCGACGCGGGTGCCCTCCCCACACTCCTGCCGGAGACGGCCGCGGTTCGCGCGGCCGAGTGGACCGTCGCCGCCGCCCCGGCGGACCTCGACGACCGTCGGGTCGAGATCACCGGGCCGGCCGAGCCCAAGATGATGATCAACGCGCTCAACTCCGGCGCGCAGGTGTTCATGGCGGACTTCGAGGACGCGCTCTCGCCGCCCTGGACCAACGTCGTGGCGGGCCAGGCCGCCTGCATGGACGCCGTGCGGCGGACGCTGACGTATACCAGTCCCGAGGGGAAGGCGTACCGGCTCGGCGACCCGCTGGCGACGCTGGTGGTCCGGCCCCGGGGCTGGCACCTGGAGGAAGCGCATGCGCGGGTGGACGGGCGGGCGGTGCCGGCCAGCCTGTTCGACTTTGCGCTCTACTTCCACCACAACGCCCGGGAGCTCGTCCGTCGGGGCAGCGGCCCCTACTTCTACCTGCCCAAGCTGGAGAGTCACCTCGAGGCCCGGCTGTGGAACACCGTCTTCGAGGAGGCCCAGCGCTTCGTCGGGCTGCCCCAGGGCACCATCCGCGCCACCGTCCTGATCGAGACGATCGTGGCGGCCTTCGAGATGGACGAGATCCTGTACGAGCTCCGGCCGCATGCGGCCGGTCTCAATGCCGGGCGCTGGGACTACATCGTCAGCGTGATCAAGAAATTCGGGCATCGCCCGGAGTTCGTCCTGCCGGACCGGGCCCAGGTCACGATGGCGGTGCCGTTCATGCGCGCCTACGTCGAAGCGCTGGTGCGGACCTGCCACCGGCGGCAGGCCCACGCCATCGGCGGCATGGCGGCGTTCATTCCTTCCCGCCGGGACGCGGAAGTCAACCGGACCGCCCTCGCACGCGTCCGTGAGGACAAGGGGGCCGAGGCCGACCTGGGCTTCGACGGCGCCTGGGTGGCCCATCCCGACCTGGTGCCGGTGGTGGCTGCCGTCTTCGACGCCCGGCTGGGCGACCGGCCCAATCAAAAGGATCGGATCCCCGCGGCCGCACTGGATCCGGCGCGTCTGGTGGACGTCCGGATCCCCGGCGGACGGGTGACGGAAGCGGGCGTGCGCGGCAACGTGAGCGTCGCCCTCCAGTACCTCGAGGCCTGGCTCCGCGGGGCCGGCGCGGTGGCGATCAACAACCTGATGGAAGACACCGCGACGGCGGAGATCTCCCGGGCGCAGCTGTGGCAATGGATCCGGCACGGCACGCCGGACGAGACCGGACGGCCGGTTACCCTGGCGCTGGTGCGGGCGGATCTCGATGAGGAGCTTGCCCTCCGCACGGCGAGGGCCGGACGGTGGCAGGACGCGGCCCAGCTGCTCGATGCGCTGGTATCGGCCGAGCGGTTCCCCGAATTCCTGACCCTGATGGCCTACCGTCGGCTGGACGGCTAGCCGGGCAAACGCCCCCTGGCGGCAGAGCCACCAGGGGGCGGGTCGGTCGGGGACTTCCTGCGCACTGCAAACTACTGGGGCGGCTGGGGTCGAACCAGCAACCTCCCGGTTAACAGCCGGGCGCTCTGCCAGTTGAGCTACACCCCACCGTCAGACGTATGGGGACAGACAGCTTACAGCGACGCGGGTGGACGGGTCAAGGCCGCGCGTGCGTTCCGTCAAGCCGCGCCCCCGAGGGAACCTTGACCCGCTGTCCGGGGAAGACAACCTTATGATCGCCGCCGCCTCGAGGCCCTGCCTGTGCGGCCCGGCCGTGCCATTCTCCGCCTGGCGCGGCCACCCCGCCCTCTGCAGCCAAGGAGTCCGGTGTCCATGACACGACCCGTTACCCTCGCCATCAATGGCTCGTCCCGCACGGTGCAGGTCGAGCCTCGGGCCCTGCTGGTCCACGTCCTGCGCGACGAGCTCAACCTCACCGGCACGCACATCGGCTGCGACACCAGCCAGTGCGGCGCCTGCACCGTGCTGATCGACGGCAAGGCGGTGAAGAGCTGCACCGTGCTCGCGGTGCAGGCCGAGGGGCAACAGGTCACCACCATCGAGGGCCTCGGCTCGGTCGATGCGCTCCACCCGCTGCAGCAGGCGTTCTGGGACAAGCACGGGCTCCAGTGCGGCTTCTGCACCCCGGGCATGATCATGACGGCGGTGGATCTGCTGGCCAGCCAGCCCGATCCCTCGGAGGAGGAGATCCGTCACGCCATCGAGGGCAATTACTGTCGCTGCACCGGCTACCAGAACATCGTCAGCGCCATTCAGGCGGCTGCCATCACCCTGCGAGCGCGTCCGGCCGCGGCCGCCGCCGCGCCCGCCGCCGTCTGAGGAGAGCGACATGCCCACCCTGTTCGGCTCCGCCATCAAGCGCCGCGAGGACCCGCGGCTCATCACCGGCGCCGCCACCTACGTCGACGACGTCAAGCTCCCCGGCCTCACCTTCGCCGCGATTCTCCGGAGCCCCTACGCCCACGCCCGCATCACCGCGATCGATGTCAGCGCGGCGAGGAAGGCCCCCGGGGTGATCGCGGTCTATACCGGCGCCGATCTCGTGGACAAGGTGGCGCCCGTCCCCTGCGCCTGGAACGTCCCCAACTGCGACCTCAAGGTGCCGGCGCACCCGCTGCTGGCCCACGACAAGGTGCGCTACGCGGGCGACGGGGTGGCCATGGTGGTGGCCGAGACCCGCGGGCAGGCGCGGGACGCGATGGACCTGATCGATGTGGATTACGACGCGCTCGAGGGCGGCGTGGACCCGGAGAAGATGGCGCAGCCGGGCGCGCCGCTGGTGCACGACGACGTCCCCGGCAACATCGCCTTCACCTGGGTAGTGGCCGGCGGCGACGCCGAGGCGGCGTTCACCAGCGCCGAGGTGACGGTGAAGGAGCGGATCGTCCAGCAGCGGCTGCTCCCGACCGCCATGGAGTGCCGCGCGGCGGTGGCGAGCTACAACAAGGGCAGCGGCCAGCTGACGCTCTGGGCCACCAGCCAGAACCCGCACATCCACCGCTTCCTCTGCTCGGTCATGCTCAAGCTGCCGGAGCACCGGATTCGGGTGATCGCGCCCGAGGTGGGCGGCGGCTTCGGCAGCAAGATCCCGGCGTACCCCGACGAGGCGCTGGTGAGCTTCGCCTCGATGCAGCTGGGCCGGCCGGTCAAGTGGACCGAGGATCGGAGCGAGAACTACAAGGTGACCATCCACGGCCGCGACCACGTCGAGCACGTGGAAATGTGCGGCACCAGGGATGGGCGGATCACCGGCATCCGGACCAAGGTCTACGCCGGGCTCGGGGCCTACGCCTCGACCGCGGGGCCCGGTATCCCCACCATCCTCCACGGCCTGGTCTACTCCGGCGCCTACCAGATCCCCAACATCCTGGGCACCATCCACGGCGTCTACACCACCGGCGCCCCGGTGGACGCCTATCGGGGCGCCGGCCGGCCCGAGGCGGCGTACCTGATCGAGCGGCTGGTGGACATCTACTCCCGCAAGATCGGGATGGATCCGGCCGAGGTGCGGCGGAAGAATTTCATCCCCAAGGACAAGTTCCCCTACACCGTCGCCACCGGCTTGGTGTACGACTCGGGCGACTACGAGCCCGCGCTCGACAAGGCGATGAAGATGCTCGACTACCAGGCCTTCCGCCGGCAGCAGGCGGAGGAGCGGAAGCAGGGCCGTTACCTCGGCGTCGGGGTCATCAGCTACATCGAGATCTGCGGCCTCGGCCCGTCGCAGGTGGCTGGCGCCGTCGGCTTCGGCGGCGGCCTGTACGACTCGGCGATCGTCCGGGTCTATCCCACGGGCGTGGTCCGGGTCTACATCGGCTGCAGCCCGCACGGCCAGGGCGAGGAGACCACCTTCGCCCAGATCGTGGCGGAGGAGTTCGGCTATCCGATCGAGAACGTGGAGATCGTCCACGGCGATACCGAGACCACGCCCCAGGGCTGGGGCACCTATGGCAGCCGCTCCACCGCGGTCTGCGGTTCGGCGGTGAAGGTGGCGGCGGGACGGGTCAAGGAGAAGGCCAAGAAGATCGCGGCCCACCTGCTCGAGGCCAACGAGCAGGACATCGAATGGAAGGACGACGCCTTCCGGGTCCGCGGCTCTCCCGACCAGGCCAAGGGCTTCGCCGAGGTGGCACTGATGGCCAACGTCGCCTGGAACATGCCGGCCGGGGTCGAGCCGGGACTCGAGGCGTCCGCCTTCTTCGATCCGAGCAACTTCGTCTATCCCTTCGGCAGCCACCTGTGCACCGTCGACGTGGACATCGAGACCGGCGAGGTGAAGATCCTCCGCTACATCGCGGTGGACGACTGCGGCCCGCACATCAACCCGATGATCGTCGAGGGCCAGATCCACGGCGGCATCATCCAGGGCCTGGGCGAGGGGCTTCAGGAGATCGCGGTCTACGACGACGACGGCCAGCTGGCGAGCGGCACCATGATGGACTACGCGGTGCCGCGGGCCAGCCAGATGCCCCACCTCGAGCTCGACCACACGGTCACGCCGTCGCCGGTCAACCCACTCGGCATCAAGGGCTGCGGCGAGGCCGGCACGATCGGTTCGGCCGCCTGCCTGGTCAACGCGGTCTGCGACGCGCTGTCGCCGTTCGGGATCGTGCACATCGACAAGCCGCTCACGCCGGCCCGGGTCTGGGCCGCGATCCAGGCCGCCAAGGCCGGCCACGGAAAGGGAGCCGCCCAGTGATCCCGACCACCTTCGAGTACGCCCGCGCCGGGTCGTTGCGGGAGGCGCTCAACGTGCTGGCCAAGGGCGACGGGACCAAGCTCCTCGCCGGCGGCCACAGCCTGCTCCCGGTGATGAAGTTCCGCCTGGCCCAGCCGCCCAGGCTGCTCGACATCGCCGGCCTGGCCGAGCTCCGCGGCATCGAGGAGCATCGGAAGGGAGCCCGGATCGGCGCCGCCACCACCTACCGGGAGCTGCTCGAGAGCGATCTCCTGCGGCAGCGCTTCCCCATCATCGCCGAGTGCACCGAGAACATCGGCGACCGGCAGGTGCGGAACCGGGGCACCATCGGCGGCAGCCTGGCCCACGCCGACCCCGCGTCGGACATGCCGGCGCTGATGCTGGCGCTCGACGCCAGCTTCAATGTGCGCTCGAAGCGCGGCCGACGGGCGCTCAAGGCCCGCGAGTTCTTCCACGGCCCGTTCGCCACCGCCCTGGCCGAAGACGAGTTGCTGCTCGACATCGTCCTGCCGCCGCTGCCCAAGGGCGCAGGCACGGTCTACCTGAGCCAGGACCAGGCCGCCTCCGGCTACGCCCAGGCGGGCGCGGCGGTCATCGTGGCCCGCACCCGGAAGACGATCAGCCACGCGGTCATCGCCCTCACCGGCGTGGGCGAGATGGCCACGCTCGTCGCCGCGGCCGACCAGCTGGTCGGCACCAAGGGCGAGCCCGACGCGCTGGCGCGGGTGGCCGCCGGGTCGGTCGAAGGCATCGAGGTGCAGGGGGACATCCACGCCCCCGCGGAGTATCGCCGCCATCTCACGCAGGTCATCGTCCGCCGGGCGCTCGACAAGGCGCTCGCGCGGGCCAGGTAACCGCCGAAAGGGCGACATGAAGCTCAATTTCTCCGGCGCGCCCGAGATCACCGCGCCTCCTGCGGTGGTCTGGGGCAAGCTGCTCGATCCCGATTTCGTGGCCGCGTCCGCCCCGGGCGTCGAATCGGTCGAGCGGGTCGACGCGACCCACTTCAAGGTCATCTCCGCACTGGGGGTCGGCGCGGTCAAGGTCCGGTTCAAGCTCGACGTCGAGCTGTTCGACATCGTCGAGGGCGAGCGGCTCAAGATGCGGGCGCGGGGCAAGGCGCCCGGCTCCAACGTGGATGTGGTCTCCGACCTCCACGTGGAGGACGCCGGCAGCGGGCGGACCCGGCTCACCTGGTCCGCCATCAGCGACGTGAGCGGCATCGTGGCCAGTGTCGGCGCCCGGCTGCTCGAGGGCACCGCCCGCAAGCTCACCGAGCAGTTCTGGACCGACTTCGCCCAGCGCGTCAGCGCCGGCTGACGGGCGGATGCGCGCCCGGCGCCTGACTCCCTCCGACCTCGCCGCTCTCTCCCCCGACGAAATCGCAGGCGCGGTGCTGCTGGCTCCCGCCCGGCTCCCGGATGGCCCGCTCAGGAAAGGGAGCCGGCTGGGGCCGGATCTGGCCGTCCGGCTGATCGCCGCGGCCCGCGCGGGCCAGCTCAATGAGCCGGTGCGCCTGGTGCTGATCGAGCCGGGCGACCTGCACGAGGACGAGGCCGCCGCCCGGCTGGCGCGCGCCGCCGCGGGCCCCGGGCTCGCGACCGAACCGCCGCGGCAGAGCCGCCTCGACCTGGTGGCGCGGTGGGACGGCGTGGTGCACGTCGACATCGAAGGGCTGCGGCGGCTCAACGCGGTGGACGCCCTCGAGGTGTTTACGGTCTACCACGGGCAGTCGGTGGCGGCGGGAGAGGTCGTGGCCTCGGTCAAGGTGGCCCCGCACGTCCTGCCGGAGGCGCTGGTGCGCCAGGGCGAGGCCGCGGCTGCGGCTGCGGCCCCACTGGTGGACGTCCGTCCCTACCTGGCCCAGCCGGTCCGCGCCATCGCCGAGGAGGCGCTGAGCGTCGAGGCGCTGGAACGGTTCGAGGCCGGCGCGCGCCGCAAGGTCGAGGCCCTCGGCTCCTTCTTCACCGGCACCATCGTGGTAGGCACGACGGCGCCGGAGGTGGCCGAAGCGGAGGCGCGTGCCGCCTTGGTGCGGACGGTGCGCGAGGAGAACGTTCGGGTCGTGCTGGTGGGCGGGGTCTCAGCCGGCGATCCGCTCTCCCCGTTCTTTGCCGCCCTCGAAAGTCTGGGTGGCCGGCTGCTCCGCCGCGGCGTCCCGGCCCATCCGGGCTCGATGATCTGGCTGGCCCAGCTGGACGACAGCCGCCTGCTCGGGCTGCCCCAGTGCGGCATGTTCACCATGGCCACCGCCGCCGACCTGATTCTGCCCCGCCTGCTCACCGGCGAGCCGGTCGGCGCGGCCGAGCTGGCCGACCTCGCCCACGGCGGCGTGCTCGGCCCGGCCATGCGGTTCCGCTTTCCGGCCTACGCCCGCGAGCTCCCGGCGCCCGAAGGATGAGTAACCCGATGCCCCCGCTCGCCGACATCGACGCCGTGCAGGCCGCCTTCGACGGCCAGGGCTACGTCGCCGACCGCGACCTCGCCACCGCGATCTTCCTCTCGCTTGCACTCGGGCGTCCGCTCCTGCTCGAGGGCGAGGCCGGCGTGGGCAAGACCGAGGTGGCGCGGACCCTCGCCGGCGTGCTCGGAAGCCGGCTGATCCGGCTCCAGTGCTACGAAGGACTCGACGTCAACACGGCGGTCTACGAGTGGGACTATCCCCGGCAGATGCTGGAGATCCGGCTGCTCGAGGCGCGGGGCGAGGCCCGCTCGGCCGCCACCCGGGACATCTTCAGCGAGGAGTTCCTGATCCGCCGGCCGCTGCTGCAGGCGCTCGAGAGCCGCGCCGCGGAGCCACCGGTGCTGCTGATCGACGAGGTGGACCGAGCCGACGAGGAGTTCGAAGCCTTCCTGCTCGAGATCCTGAGCGACTTCGCCATCACCATCCCCGAGATCGGCACCATCCGGGCGGAACGGCCGCCGCGGGTCATCCTGACCAGCAATCGGACCCGCGAGGTGCACGACGCGCTCAAGCGCCGCTGCCTCTACCATTGGATCGACTATCCCACCGGCCCCCGCGAGCTGGCGATCCTCCGGGCCCGGCTGCCCCAGGTGCCGGACGCGCTCGCGAACGAGGTGGTGGCGTTCGTGCAGCGGCTCCGGACGGCGGACCTGACCAAGGCCCCTGGCATCGCCGAGACGCTCGACTGGGCGGCCGCGCTCCTGGCGCTGGGTGCCCGGCAGCTCGAGCCGGCCCAGGTGGAACAGACGCTGGGGGTGCTGCTCAAGTATCAGGAGGATCTGGGAGCGATGCGGGGCGGCGGCGCGCGGACGATGCTGGCCGAAGCGATGGTCGGCGCCCGCTAGGGCTCGACGACGAGGATCTCGAGCCGGGCGTGCCCCTGCGGGTCCCGGTCGATCCGGCCTAGGTAGACCCCGGCCAGGGACTCGGCGCACGCGTCGGCCCCGAGCTGGTCCGCCCGGTGGGTGGTGGTAAGGCCGACGACCGTCATGCCCGCGGCGCGAGCCGCCTGGACGCCGGCCGGCGCGTCCTCCACCACCAGGCACTCGGGTGGCGCAACGCCCAGCTCCCGGGCGGCCAGCAGGTAGGCGTCCGGACTCGGTTTCCCCCGGGTCACATCCTCGGCGCAGACCAGCACCGGCGGCACCGGGAGACCGGCGCGGCGAAGGCGGGCCGTGGCGATCCGGCGGACACCCGATGTGGCCACCGCCCAGCTTCGCGGCGGCAGGGTGTCGAGCAGGCGGACCGCCCCGGGCAGCGGCCCCAGTGGGGCCGCCTCGGGCTCGTCCGTCGGGGTGAAGGCCCGGACCTCCGCTTCCGCGTCGAGATCGGGTGCCGCCATCCGGATCGTCTCCAGGGCGCGGCGCCCGTGGCAGACGCGGAGGAACGGCTCCGGCCGGAGGCCCCGGACACTGGCCCACCGGCGCCACTGCTGCTCGACGTACGCGGTGGAGTCCACCAGCACGCCGTCCAGATCGAAGAGAACCCCGGAGCACTCGAAGCGTTTCATGTCCGCCAATAATGTTCCGCGAGATGCGATCGCGTTAGACCCAGCCGGCAAGTCGAAGGTGCGCGAGGTCGAGACGCCCTTCGGGCCGGCACCGGTGGACGGCGAAATTCTGCTGGCCAACGTCGCCCGGTTCGGCCAGCTGCTCCGCCGGGCGGGCATGGCTGTGGACAGCGGGCAGATCGCCACCTTCGCCCGGGCACTCCAGGTCCTGGGGTTCCTCCGCCGGGGCGACGTCCGCGCCGCCGGGCGCGCCATCTTCGTGCGCCGGCGGGACGACGGGAGGCTGTACCAGGCGGCGTTCGATCTCTTCTGGCGCCGCCGGGCCGGCCCGAGCGACCTGGCCGAGCGCCTTCCCCGGCTGCGCCAGGACGAGCGGCGCGAGCAGCCCGCCGATCCGGCCGAAAGCACCGGGAGGGGCGACGAGGAGCTGGTGGCGGCAGTCCGCCGTGGTGCCAGCAGCCTCACCGAGGAGCTTCGCACGGCCGACTTCGGCGGCCTCACGGCCGACGAGGCCCGCGATGCCCAGGCGATGATCGAGGCCCTCCG
>JBBRGH010000058.1:0-11865 GCA_038240915.1 Gemmatimonadales bacterium
TCCACGCCCTGGTCGGCACGCTCCTGATCGTGGGCATGGCGAGCCTGATCGGCCTGCCCCTGGGCATCGGGGCCGGCATCTACTGCGCCGAGTACCCCAGCAGCCGGCTGACCTGGGTCACCCGCTTCGTGGCCGACGTGCTCAACGGGACGCCCTCGATTGTGGTCGGGGTTTTCGCCTGGACGTGGATCGTCGCCACCCAGAAGCACTTCTCGGCCCTGGCCGGGAGCGCGGCCCTGGCCATGCTGATGATCCCAATGGTGCTCCGCACCACCGAGGAGATGATCAAGCTGGTGCCCAACTCGCTTCGCGAGGCGGCGCTGGCGTTGGGCTACCCGCGCTGGCGCACCAGCCTGAGCATCGTGGTGCGAACCACCCTGCCCGGCATCGTCACCGGCAGCCTGCTGGCCGTGGCCCGGATCGCCGGCGAGACCGCCCCGCTGCTGTTCACCGCCCTTGGCAGCCAGTACCTGAGCTACAACCTCGACCAGCCGATGGCGGCCCTGCCGCTGACGGTGTTCACCTACGCTACCGGCCCCTACGAGGAGTGGCACCAGTACGCCTGGGCCTCGGCGCTGGTGCTGATCCTGGTGGTGTTCGTCCTCAGCCTCGGCGCCCGGCTGGCGATCCGGCGCCGGTTCGACTTCAATGGCTGAGCCCGCGCTCCGGACCGCGGCGCCGCCCGCCCGCGCCTCAGCCCCCGTGCCCGGCACCCCGGCGACGGTGCGGGTCGAGACCGACAAGCTCACCGCCATGTACGGCAAGTTCACCGCGGTGAAGGGGGTGTCGCTCGGGTTCACGGCCAACCGGGTGCACGCGCTGATCGGGCCGTCCGGCTGCGGCAAGTCCACCTTCCTCCGCACCCTCAACCGGATGCACGAGCTGTCGGACTCCGGGTGGATCACCGGCCGCGTGCTGCTCGACGGCGAGGATATCTACGCCCCGCGGGTCAACGCCATGCAGCTCCGCCGGCGGATCGGCATGGTCTTCCAGCGCCCGACGCCGTTCCCCACGATGTCAATCTACGACAACGTCGCGGCCGGCCTCCGGGTGCACGGGCGGCTGCCCCGGCGCGAGCTCGACGCCGTGGTCGAGCGGTCGCTTCGGCAGGCGGCCCTGTGGGACGAGGTCAAGGACCGGCTCCGCGCCAGTGCCCTGGCGCTCTCGGGCGGCCAGCAGCAGCGGCTCTGCATCGCGCGCACCATCGCGCCCTCTCCCGACGTGATCCTGCTCGACGAGCCGACCGCGTCGCTCGACCCGCAGGGCACCCAGCGGATCGAGGAGCTGCTGTTCGAGCTCAAGCAGCACTTTACCATCATCATCGTGACCCACAACATGCAGCAGGCGGCCCGGGTCTCCGACACCACGACCTTCTTCTATCTGGGCACCATGGTCGAGTCGGGCGCCACCCGTCAGATCTTCACCGCGCCGCGGAACGAGCAGACCGAGGCGTACATCACCGGGAGGTTCGGATGACCACCACCGCTGCCCCGCGGACGGAGCCGGGCTTCGTTCCGACCCCGCGCGCCACGCTCGCCCCCCGGCCGCCGGCGCCCAAGGCCGGGCAGCGCGGAGCCCCTGCGGTGGACGTGCGCGACTTCAGCTTCGCCTACGGCGCCCGCCAGGTGCTCCGGAACCTGAGCTTCGGCATCGAGCGCAAGGCGGTCACCGCCATCATCGGGCCCTCGGGCTGCGGCAAGTCCACCTTCCTCCGCTCGATCAACCGGCTCAACGACCTGATTCCCGGCATCCGGCACCAGGGCGACATCCTGGTCGAGGGCACCTCGGTCTTCTCGCCGGGCAGCGACCTCGTGGCGCTTCGCCAGCGGGTCGGGATGGTATTCCAGCGGCCCAATCCCTTCCCCAAGTCGATCTACGACAACGTGGCCTACGGGCCAGCGCTCAACCGCCTGGTCACCCGGCGCGACCTGCCCGACCTGGTGGAGCGCTGCCTCCGCCAGGCGGCGCTGTGGGACGAGGTCAAGGACCGGCTGGAGGAATCGGGCGCGGGCCTGTCGGGCGGGCAGCAGCAGCGGCTCTGCATCGCGCGGGCGCTCGGCAATCAGCCCGAGGTGCTGCTGATGGACGAGCCCTGCTCGGCGCTCGATCCGATCGCGACCCAGCGGGTGGAGCAGCTCATCATCGAGCTCAAGAAGGACTACACTATCGTGATCGTCACCCACAACATGCAGCAGGCGGCGCGGGTGTCCGATTTCACGGGCTTCTTCGACCGGGGCGAGCTGATCGAGTTCGAGGAG
This sequence comes from Gemmatimonadales bacterium, assembly GCA_038240915.1. Taxonomy (GTDB): domain Bacteria; phylum Gemmatimonadota; class Gemmatimonadetes; order Gemmatimonadales; family GWC2-71-9; genus CAVVWJ01. The sequence continues at coordinate 2,259 of JBBRGH010000058.1, forward strand.
ACGGAGCGGATCTTCACCACGCCTCGTCACGAGCGCACCGAGGCTTACATTACAGGGAGATTCGGATGAGCTTCGACGCGCATCGCCATTTTCACGACGAGCTGAATCACGTCAAGGTCCGGCTCCTCACCATGTCGGGCGAGGCGGAAGCCGCCCTCGGCCTGGCGGTGGAAGCGCTGCTCGAGCGCGACGGCGAGAAGGCCCGCCGGGTCATCGCCGGCGATCGGGTGATCGACAGCATGGAGGTCGAGATCGAGGAGCAGTGCATCAACCTCCTCGCCCTCCAGCAGCCGATGGCCCGCGATCTCCGGATGCTCACCTCGGCGCTCAAGATCGCCAACGATCTGGAGCGGGTGGGCGACCACGCGGTCAACATCGCCCAGAGCACCGAGCGGCTCACCCAGGCCCGGCCGATCACGCCCGAGCCCGAGATCGTCGAGATGGCCCGGCTGGCACGCGACATGCTATCCGACGCGCTCGAGGCGTTCATCCGGGGCGACGCGACGGCCGGTCGCGAGGTCTGTCTCCGCGACGACAAGGTGGACGCCCTCCACCGCTCCGTCTTCCGCATCCTGCTGACGCACATGATGGAGGATCCGCACATGATCGGCGCCGGCATGGAGCTCTTCCTGGTGAGCCGCAACCTCGAGCGGGTGGCCGACCTCGCCACCAACATCGGCGAGGACGTGGTCTTCCTGGTCGAGGGCAAGTCGATCAAGCATCACGCCGAGGACCGTGGCGATGCGCCCGCCTCGGGCGCCTTCCCGGCGGTCACCGGCGCGTGAGCGCGCGGCCGGCATCCCGGCCCGGCGCCCAGCCGGCCAGCCGCGATCGGATCGCGGCGATCGACGTCGGCTCCAACTCGGTCCGCCTGCTGGTGGCGGAGTACGACCCCGCCTCCGGCCTCGAAATCATCGACGAGCTCAAGGACCAGCCCCGCCTCGCCGCCGGCCTGGCCCGGACCGGCGCCTTGGACGAGGCCTCGATCGAGCGCGCCATGCAGGCGCTGGCCCGGATGCGGGAAGTCTGCCAGCGGCGCGGGGTCAAGCGGATCGCGGCCGTCGCCACGGCCGCCGTGCGCGAGGCCGAGAACGGCGCCGCCTTCGTGCGCCGGGTGCGCCAGGAGCTCGACATTCCGCTCCGGATCATCGACGCGGAGACCGAGGCGGCCCTGTCCTACCGCTCCGTCGCCCACCACTTCCGGATGGCCGGCGAGCGGACCCTGGTGGCCGACATCGGCGGCGGCAGCCTCGAGCTGATCGGCGCGGTGGACGGCCTGGTCGAGCTGACCGTGTCGCTCCCGCTCGGCGCGGTCCGGCTGACCGAGCTGCACCTGCCCGGCGAGCGAGGACCCCACAAGGAGATCGCCTGGCTCCGCGAGTACATCCGGAAGCAGCTCAAGCGGGGGATCTCGAGCCGGGCCTGGTCCGCCGCCACCGTGATCGGGTCGGGCGGCACCTTCACCAGCCTGGGCCGGATGGTGCAGGCGCGCCGGGGCCAGCCCGAGGGCGACAGCGTCCACGGCGTCAGCGTCACCACCGCCGAGGTGGAGCAGCTGGTGGACTGGCTGGCCAGCCGCACGCCCGAGCAGCGGCGCCAGGTGCCCGGCCTGAGCCCCGAGCGGGCCGACATCATCCTGGCCGGCCTGTCGGTCACGGCCGAGTTGCTCGACTGGGTGCGGTCGCGCTCACTGACGGTGAGCGCCTTCGGGCTCCGCGAGGGCCTGCTGCTGGAGATGGCCGGGGCCAAGGAAGTGAGCGCGCCCGATCCGCTCCGGCTGTTCCGGGAGTTCGCCGAGCGCTGCCAGTGCGACCGGCGCCATGTCGAGCAGGTTCGGACCCTCGCCCTCCAGCTGCTCGACCAGCTGGGCGAAGAGCTCGGCTGCGAGCCCGAGGACCGGCTGCTGCTCGAGGCCGCGGGGCTGCTCCATGATGTCGGCCAGCTGGTGAGCTACCGGAAACACCACAAGCACAGTTTCCAGCTGATCCATCACGCCGAGCGGCTGGGCCTCCCACCCCGGGAGCGCGGTCTGGTGGCCCTCATCAGCCGCTACCACCGGCGCACCGGGCCGCGGAAGAAGCACGCGGAGTTCGCGGCCCTGCCGCCGGCCGATCAGGCCATCGTTCGGCGCCTGAGCGCCATCCTGCGCGTGGCCGACGGGCTCGACCGGGGGCACACCGCGGCCGTGAACACGCTGGTCACCGATCTCGGCCGCGACGCGCTGGTCCTCCGGATTGCGCCGAGGCTCAAGGGGGCCGATCTGGGGCTGGAGGTATGGGGTGCCACACGGAAGGCCGACGTGCTGGTCAAGCTGCTGGGGCGGGAGGTGAAGATCGTCGCCAAGCCGGCCCGGGCTTAGTCCGGGCGTCCCTCCCCGGTCGGCCCAATCACCAGCGCTTCCAGGGTCGGGGCCTCGCCGCCGAGCCAGGCGCTCATGGCGACGGTCGCCGAGGTGCCGATCCGGTTGGCCCCGGCCCGCAGCATCGCCACCGCGGCGTCCGCAGTGCGCACCCCGCCGGACGCCTTTACGCCCACCGTCGGTCCCACCGTCCGCCGCATCAACGCCACCGCCTCCGCCGTCGCCCCGCCCGCGGGGTGAAAGCCGGTGGAAGTCTTGACGAATGCCGCGCCCGCCCGGACCGCCACCTCACAGGCGCGGACGATCTCGGCCGGCTCGAGCACCGCCGTCTCGAGGATCACCTTGACCAGCGCGGGTCCGGCTGCCTCCACCACCACCCGGATGTCCGCTTCGACCGCCGCCCAGTCGCCCGCCTTGGCCGTGCCCAGCGCTAGCACCATGTCGATCTCGCGGGCGCCGGCCCCAACAGCCAGCTGCGTCTCGGTGGCCTTGGCCTGGGTGGCCATCGCGCCGAGGGGAAAGCCCACCACGACCGCCAGCGCCACGTCGCTGCCCGCCAGCCGCTCGGCGCAGACATCGGTCCAGGCCCCGTTGACGCAGAGGGCCTTCACCCCGTAGCGCAGCGCCTCGTCGCAGAGCTGATCGATCTGGTCGCGGGTGGCCTCGGCCTTCAGCAGCGTGTGGTCGAGCACCCGGGCGAGACCGCGGGTACCGCGCTCGGCGGCGAGCCAGGCAGGGAGCGCGGCGTCAGGCATACTGGGCTACCGCCCGGTGCCGCCGGACCAGCTCGGGATCCTTGAACAGCGAGATCAGCGCGGCCCCGGCCACGAACCCGCCTACGTGGGCCCAGAACGCCACGCCACCTTCGCCCTGGGCGGCGCTCCCGCCCAGAAGCTGGAGCAGGAACCAGTAGCCCAGCATGAGGTACGCCGGGACCGCGATGCGGGTGATGAAGATGAACAGGAACACGACCATGTGCACCCGGACCCTGGGGTACAGGATGACGTACGCCCCCATCACCCCGCTGATCGCGCCCGAGGCGCCCACCATCGGCACGATGCTCGACGGGTTGACGAACGTTTGGGTGAACGCCGCCGCAAGCCCGCACAGGAGGTAGAACGCCAGGTATCGGAGCCGGCCCATCGAGTCCTCGACGTTGTTCCCGAAGAGCCAGAGAAACCACATGTTGCCCAGGAGATGGAGCCACCCGCCGTGAAGGAACATCGAGGTGAGCGGCGGATACCAGTGCCGGTCCACGCCCAGGACACAGGTCGCGGTCGGACTCAGGGGCAGTGCCGTTCCGGGCAGCACCCGGCCGAGGAACTCGCCCGGAATGAGCCCCAGCTCGCACACCGAGCGGGTCAGCGCCGGGTCGGTGCCCATGCCCTGCACCAGGATCCAGACCGCGACGTTCACCCCGATGAGGAACAGGGTGACGACCGGCGTGGCCAGGGTGGGATTGTCGTCCTTATAGGGGAACATGCGGCAAATATAGAGGGGCCGGACCCCGGTGACGCCACGGTCCCGGAGCCCGGCCCCCTCCGGTACCTACCGGCTGGCTAGAGGGCTCGGCGGCCCTGCAGCAACTGCATGACGGCCAGCACCACGGCCACGACCAGGAGGACGTGGATGAAGCCCCCCAGCGTGTAGGACGTCACCACGCCAAGCAGCCAGAGAACCAGCAGGATTACGAAGATCGTCCACAGCATTGTCGCCTCCCGGGGTTGACACCTGCCTCCGCTCGGCTTCCACCCTGTCTCGCCCTGCGGCTGGGCTCCCGCCAAGACACAACGATCATAGCGGTCAGCGCTTCCCGCCGTCGTGACCCCAGTCACGAGTCGTGTCCGGCCATTTTGGCAGCTTTGGCGGGTATGCCAATTGCACCTCCCTGGGCGCAACCGCCTTGGTCCGGCAGATCGGCAGGCCGGGCAGGCCTTTTCCGCACTCAACCGGAGTCGACATGGGTTCCAAGATCATCGGCATCGACCTGGGCACGACCAACTCGGTCGTCGCCGTCATGGAGGGAGGCGACCCGGTCGTCATCCCCAACGCCGAGGGCGGGCGCACCACCCCCTCGGTCGTGGCGTTCACCAAGGATGGTGAGCGGCTCGTCGGCCAGGTGGCCAAGCGCCAGGCCGTGACCAACCCCAAGCGGACCATCTTCTCCATCAAGCGGTTCATGGGCCGGCGGCAGAACGAGATCGTCGAAGAGGTGAAGCGGGTGCCGTACGAGGTGGTCCAGGGTCCCAACGGCCTGGCCGCCGTCAAGATCGACGGCAAGACCTACACGCCGCCCGAGATCTCGGCGATGATCCTGCAGAAGATGAAGCAGACCGCCGAAGATTATCTGGGCCACACGGTGGACAAGGCGGTCATCACCGTGCCGGCGTACTTCAACGACGCCCAGCGCCAGGCCACCAAGGACGCCGGCAAGATCGCCGGGCTCGACGTCCAGCGGATCATCAACGAGCCGACGGCCGCGGCCCTGGCCTACGGCCTCGACAAGAAGAAGGAAGAGAAGATCGCCGTGTTCGACCTCGGCGGCGGCACCTACGACATCTCCGTCCTCGAGCTGGCCGAGGGCGTCTTCGAGGTGAAGAGCACCAACGGCGACACCCACCTGGGTGGCGACGACTTCGACCAGCGCCTGATCGACTGGCTGGTGACCGAGTTCAAGAAGGACCAGGGGATCGACCTCTCCAAGGACGCCATGGCGCTCCAGCGGCTGAAGGAGGCGGCGGAGAAGGCCAAGATGGAGCTCTCGAGCACCACCCAGACCGACATCAACCTGCCGTTCATCACGGCGGATCAGAGCGGGCCGAAGCACCTGAACATCAGCATCACGCGGGCCAAGTTCGAGCAGCTGGTGGACGACCTGATCCAGCGCACCCTCCCGCCGATGCAGCAGGCGCTCAAGGACGCGGGACTCGATCCCAAGTCGATCGACGAGGTCATCCTGGTCGGCGGCTCGACCCGGATCCCGAAGTTCCAGCAGATCGTCAAGGACTTCTTCGGCAAGGAGCCCAACAAGTCGGTCAACCCGGACGAGGTCGTGGCCATCGGCGGGGCCATTCAGGGCGGCGTGCTCGGCGGCGAGGTCAAGGACGTCCTGCTGCTCGACGTCACCCCGCTCTCGCTCGGCATCGAGACGCTGGGCGGTGTCACCACGGTGCTGATTCCGCGGAACACCACCATCCCGACCAAGAAGTCGGAGACCTTCTCGACCGCCGAGGACAATCAGACCACGGTGGAGATCCACGTGCTGCAAGGCGAACGGCAGATGGCCCAGGACAACCGGACCATCGGCAAGTTCCAGCTCACCGGCATCCCGCCGGCTCCTCGCGGCATGCCCCAGGTGGAGGTCGGATTCGACATCGACGCCAACGGCATCCTGCACGTGACGGCCAAGGACAAGGCCACCGGCAAGGAGCAGAAGATCCGGATCGAGGCCTCCAGCGGGCTCAGCGACAGCGACGTCGAGCGGATGGTCAAGGCGGCCGAGCAGCACTCGCAGGAGGACAAGTCGCGGCGGGAGCAGATCGAGCAGCGGAACCAGCTCGACAGCCTGATCTACCGGGTCGAGAAGGACAGCAAGGAGTGGGTGGACCGCCTGCCGGCCGACGCCAAGAGCCGGATGGACACGGCGCTCGAGGCGGCCCGGCAGGCGCTCCGGACCGGCGAGGCCGACGGCATCCGGACCGCCCTCGACGAGCTCAACGCGGCGTATTCGGCCGCGGGCGCCACGCTCTACCAGAGCGCCCAGAGCACGGGGTCGGGTCCGGAAGACCAGCCCGGGGCGGGACCGGCCGGAGAGCCCGCGGCCGGCGGCCAGGACGACGTGGTCGAGGCCGACTACGAGATCGTGGACGAGAAGAAATAGTCGGACATCGCTGCCGGACGGGGTCTCCGGGCCCCGTCCGGCAACCTGAGCACGGCGAAGGGGGCATGGAATCATGCCCCCTTCGCTTCGCCCGGGGTGACTCCGGCGGCCGGCGCCCAGGCCGGCCCGCGATCGAAACAAGCCCCGGTACATCAGGGTACTATTACCCAAGTTCCGGCAGTACGCCCCTTACGCCTCGCGAAGGATCGCTCGATGTCCGCACGATCGTTGAACTGGCTCAAGTTCGGTGGCCTGGTGGCCCTGGCGTTCGCGCTCGGGCTGCTGTTCGCGGGCCTGCTGGACCTGCCCAGCCGCTCCTCGGCCCAGGAACAGGGGCGGCAGGCCTCGGCCATCGCGCCGGTGCCGGCACCGTCCATACCGGCCGCCCGACCGCTGCAGGAACTGAGCGAGGCGTTCGCCGCGGTCGCCGAGCACGTCAAGCCGAGCGTGGTCTACATCCGGTCCCAGCGGACGGAACACGCCAGCCAGCAGCAGCAGCAGCAGCGGATTCCGCCGGGCATGGAGCGATTCTTCTCTCCCCGGTTCCGCCAGCAGCCCGAGATCGAGCAGGGGAGCGGCTCCGGCTTCATCATCTCGGCCGACGGCTACATCCTGACCAACAACCACGTGGTCGAAGGCGCCGAGCAGGTCACCGTGCGGCTGCTCGACCGCCGCGAGTTCAAGGCGAAGGTCATCGGGACCGACCCCAACACCGATGTGGCCGTCCTCAAGATCGACGCCAAGGCCCTGCCGCCCGTCGCCCTCGGCAACAGCGACGACTCGCGGGTCGGCGAGTGGGTGCTGGCCATCGGCAACCCGCTCGGCGAGGGCCTCACCTTCACGGTCACCAGCGGCATTGTGAGCGCCAAAGGCCGCGTCCTCCCCGGGCTGCCGGGCCGAGGGCAGGGCAGCATCCAGGACTTCATCCAGACCGACGCGGCCATCAATCCCGGCAACTCGGGTGGCCCGCTGGTGAGCGTCCGAGGTGAGGTCATCGGCATCAACTCGGCCATCGCCAGCGAGACCGGGTTCTACTCGGGCTACGGCTTCGCCATCCCGATCAATCTGGTCCGCACGGTGATGAACCAGCTCATCACCGACGGCAAGGTCCACCGGGCCGCGCTCGGTGTCTCGATCGACAACGTCAACCTGAACGACGCCGCCTACGTCGGCCTGCCCGAGATCCGCGGCGTGGTGGTCAAGGACATCCCCAGCGACGACTCGCCGGCCAAGGCCGCCGGGATCGAGCCAGGCGACATCATCGTAGCGGTGGACGGCAAGCCGGTCGAGTACGTGGGCCAGCTGCAGCAAGTCATCGGCTTCCGCCGCCCGGGGGACGTGGTGAAGGTGGAGGTGGCCCGCAAGGGCGGCGTCCGCAAGACCTTTGACGTGAAGCTCCAGCCGCTCAACGACACGCCACAGGTGGCGGCGGACGAGGAAACCAGCGACAGTGACAAGGCCGGCGCGCCCACCGGCGCGGTCATGGGCCGGCTCGGAATCAGCGTCGAGCCGGTGACAGCGGACGTGGCCCAGCAGCTCCAGGTGCCGGCGGACGCCCGCGGCCTCCTCGTGACCGATGTGACCCCCGGCGGCCCGGCCTGGGACGTTCTCTATGACGATCCGCAGCGCGGCGGGCCTGACATCATCCTCTCGGTTGAGGGGAAGCCGGTCCGGACCGAGGCCGATCTCCGAAAGGCCCTCCAGGGCGAAAAGTCCGGCGGCATCGTGACGCTCCGGGTGTACAATCCCCGCGCGCAGACGCGTCGGGTGGAACGGATCCGGCTGGGCGACGCCAAGTAGCGGCTCCGAACGCGGGTCGAGGGGGCATGCCATGCGGCATGCCCCCTTCGGCGTGATCCCCCTCCCCGCATCCGGCCGGAACCGCGGCTAACTTGGGGTACCCCTTGCGCGGAGCCCGCCGATGACGACCAGCGACGAAACCGATTGGATGAACCACCCGGTCATCCGGGCGCTGGTCGACCAGGCCGCGACCCTGGTCCTCGAGGAACGCATCACGCTGGTCAAGGGCCTGATCCCCGGGATCGCTGACGGGCTGACCGAGGAGGAGTACGAACAATTCGTCACCTTCATCCGCCTCAAGGGCGAGCGCTACCTGGAGGCCAAGGCCCACCCAGGCGAAGGCCGGGCCGAACGCCAGATTCCGGGAGAGCGTGACCTGGAAGGTCGGTGACACTACCTTCATCGCGAGGTTGAACCATGGACGAGGAACGCTTCAACCAGTCGATCCGTAAGTTGCTCAAGCAGTTCGGGGTCACGGCCCAGCGGGAGATCGAGAAGGCCGTGGACACCGCCCGCGCCTCCGGCGCGCTGGCGGGGCAGGATTCCTTGGCGGCTCGGGCGACGCTGGTGATCGACGGATTGCCCGCGGACATCGTGGTGACCGGCCGCATCGACCTTCCCTGACGCCGCCGGAGTCCCCTGATCAGGAGTCTAGATGTCGTCTTGGACGCGATGGGCGACGATGGCGCTAGTGGCGGGTGCGATGACGGCCTGCGGGCCCCGGGATGAGCCTCGCACCGCCGGTGCCGATACGGCGGCGTCCGGGTCGTCCGGGATGGCGGGCAAGCTGGCGCAGTACACCGCGGTCCGGCTGACGGCGGAGCTCTCCGGACTGACCGATCGCGAGCGGCGGATGCTGCCGCTGCTGATCGACGCGGCGGCGGAGATGGACACCGTCTACCAGCAGCAATACTACCACGCCAAGGACTCCCTGCTGGCAACCGTGCGGGACCCCGACACCCGCCGCTTCATCGACATCAACTACGGACCGTGGGACCGGCTCGACGGCGACCGGCCGTTCGTGCCGGGGGCGGGCGAGCGGCCCAAGGGGGTCGAGCTCTACCCAGGCGACCTCACCGCCGAAGAGTTCGAGCGGGCCACCAATGCCTCGCCCGCGGCCGGCCGGACGCTCGGGGGCCTCTACACGGTGGTCCGCCGGGACAGCGGCGGCAGGCTCACGGCGGTGCCCTATCACACCGTCTACGCCGGTCCGATGGGTCGCGCGGCGGCCAGGCTGCGGGAGGCCGCCGCGCTGGCCGACGATGCCGGCCTCCGCCGGTACCTGGAGCTCCGGGCCGGGGCCCTGGAGACCGACGACTACCAGCCCAGCGACCTCGCCTGGCTGGACATGAAGACCAACGGGATCGACATCGTCATCGGCCCGATCGAGACCTACATCGATCACCTGTTCGGGATGAAGGCCGGCGCCGAGGCGTACGTGCTGCTCAAGGACAAGGCCTGGAGCGCCCGGCTGGCGCGCTACGCCTCGCTCCTGCCGGCACTGCAGCGCGGACTGCCGGTGCCGGAGGCCTACAAGCGCGAGCGCCCCGGCACCGACTCCGACCTCA
>JBBRGH010000059.1:0-11857 GCA_038240915.1 Gemmatimonadales bacterium
CCAGCGCGGCCGGCGCCACGGCGCCGGCGGCCCTGCCGGACATCCCGGCCACGGCCCGGGTGTACGTCGGCATCGGCAAGAAGGACGGGGCCACCGTGAACGACCTGGTGGCGGTGCTGACCAAGGATGTGCGGCTGGAACGGACCAAGATCGGGCGGGTGGAGCTCAGGGACGCGTTCTCGCTGGTGGAGCTACCGGCGCAGGACGCCGAGCGGGTGGCGAGCGCGCTCAACGGAACGACCATCCGGCGGCGGCGGATCACGGCCCGGGTGGATCGGGGCGGTCCCACCGCCCGTCCACCCGCCGGCGGGCGGCCCGCCGCGCCGCGCCGTCCGACACGGCCGGAGAAGCGCTAGGCCCGCTTCCGGTTGACCAGGTCCTTCAGGGCCTTGCCGGCCCGGAAGGCGGGAATGGTCGAGGCCCGGATGGTGATGGCCTTGCCGGTGCGGGGGTTCCGTCCTTCACGGGCGGCCCGCTTGCGGAGCTCGAAGTTGCCGAAGCCGCTGATCGCCACCTTGCCCCCGCGCCGCAGCTCGGTCGCAATGACTCCGTCCTTCGCAAAGAAGTGCTCGGTGATTTCCGCGGCGCGCGCCCGGGTCACATCCAGCCGCTTGGCAAGGGCGCCGATCAGATCCTGCTTGTTCACCGGGTCTCCTAGTGTGGGGCGGGCGACGAATATCGCCGGGCGCACGAACGCGCCGCAAGGTGGCTGGCGCGCGCGGCGCGTCGTTCTAGATTGCGTCGTCGCTCCCAAGCGCACGCGGAGATCTGCGGATGAATTACGGCTCGCGCCCCGGCTGGATCGAGGTGATCAGCGGCGTCATGTTCGCCGGCAAGAGCGAGGAGCTGATCCGGCGGGTCCGGCGGGCGATCATCGCCCGCCGCCGGGTGCAGGTGTTCAAGTCCCATCTCGACAGCCGCTACACCGGCCTCTATTCGGTCTCGAGCCACGACGGCACCGAGCTCGACGCCTCGCCGGTCGACTCGGCGGCCGAGATCTTCCGCCTGGTACGCTCCGACAGCCAGCTGGTGGCGATCGACGAGGCGCAGTTCCTCGATCCCGACATCGTCACCGTCTCGACCATCCTGGCGGGCCGCGGGATGCGGGTGATCCTGGCCGGCACCGACACCGACTTCCGGGGCGAGCCGTTCGGCGCGATGGGCGAGCTGATGGCCGTGGCGGAGATGGTGGACAAGCTCCAGGCCATCTGCGTCGTCTGCGGCGATCCCGCCTGCCGCAACCAGCGCCTGCTCGACGGCAAGCCGGCGCGGTACGAATCGCCCACGATCATGGTGGGCGGCCGAGAGAGCTACGAGGCCCGCTGCCGCCATTGCCACAAGGTCCCGCGCCGAGACGAGGACCAGACCGCGCTCCTCTAGCGAGCGCCAGCCCGGAGCACCGCCTGCCGATGCCCGCTTCCCGATGCTGAACGTCGCCCTGACCGGCAACATCGCCTCCGGCAAGTCCACTGTGGCCGGGCTGTTCCGGGCCTGGGGGGCCACCCTGATCGACGCCGACCGCCTGGTGCGGGACGCCCAGGCGCCAGGCAGCCCGGTGCTCCGGGCGATCGCCGCGCGCTTCGGCCAGGACCTGGTGGATCCGGCCGGGATGCTGGACCGGAAGGCGCTCCGGCAGCGGGTGATGGGCGATGCCGCCGCGCTGGCCGACCTCAACCGGCTGGTCCACCCGGACGTGCTCCGCCGCCGGGCGGCGCTGGAGCAGCAGGCGCGGCACCGGGGCGACCGGATCGCCGTGAGCGACATCCCGCTCCTGTTCGAGGCGGCGGACCCGGCGGCATTCGACGTGATCGTGCTGGTGGACGCCCCGGTCGAGGTCCGCCGGGCGCGCTTGCTGGCACAGCGCGGGCTCAGCGCCGACGATGCCGACCGGATGCTGGCCGCGCAGGCGCCGACCTTCCCCAAGCGGGCCCGAAGCACCTACGTGATCGACAACGACGGTGACCGGGCCGCGCTCGAGGCTCGGGCCCGCGAGGTGTGGGCGCAGCTGCTCGCCGGCGCCGAACCGGCGCGCCCCTGACGTCCGGCCGCGGCCGTGCCGCGGCTCGCGACCGCGCTTGACCTCGCCCGCGAGCGCGCCTATCCTCCCACGCGCCCCCCCAGACCGCGAGCGTCCGTGTCCAACGTCCCTGACGAGCTGGCCTACACCCCCGAGCACGAGTACGTCGCGCGCGTCGGCGACGGCGCGGTCGTCCGCATCGGCATCACCGACTACGCCCAGGGGGAACTGGGCGACGTGGTCTTCGTCAACCTGCCCAAGCCCGGTCAGCAACTCGCGGCGCAGGAGTCCTTCGGCACCATCGAGGCGGTCAAGGCGGTGTCGGAGCTGTACAGCCCGGTGGCCGGCGAGGTGGTCGAGGTCAACGGCGCGCTCGACGGCGACCCCGCCGCGGTCAACCGCGATCCCTACGGCGACGGCTGGATGGTGACGCTGCGGGTGAGCGATCGCGCGGCGCTCGACGGACTGCTGTCGGCCACGGCTTACCGGGCGCACATCGGGGAGTGACCGTGGCCGTCGGGACCTGGGCCGGGCACAGGCAGAATCGCTGCTCCTCCAATCACTCGCCGCTGGACGATGCCCCGAGCGCATGGTCTCGGGGCTTTTTTGTGGCGAGCAGCCGGACTTCACCCTGTCGGAGCCTTCGTCGCACATGACCACCACCTATCCCGCCGCCCCCGCGCCTCCCGAAGTGGATGTTCTCCACCCGGGCCACTTCGCCTACCGGCACATCGGACCACGGCGGGAGGATCTGGCCGAGATGCTGCAGGTCGTCGGCTATCGGAGCCTCGATGAGTTCATCGACGCCGTCATCCCGGAAGAGATCCGGCTGCGCCGTCCGCTGGCGCTGCCCCCGGGCCGGAGTGAGCGCGAGGTGCTCCAGGCGCTCCGCGGGCTGGCGGGGATGAACCGGGTCTTCCGCTCCTACATCGGCCTCGGCTATGCCGGCACCTTCACGCCCCAGGTGGTCCAGCGGAACGTGCTGGAGAACCCGGGCTGGTACACGGCCTACACGCCCTACCAAGCCGAGATCTCCCAGGGCAGGCTGGAAGCGCTGCTCAACTTCCAGACCATGGTGTCGGACCTGACCGGGCTGCCGATCGCGAACGCCTCCCTGCTGGACGAGGCCACCGCCGCCGCCGAGGCGATGCACCTGACGCTGGCGGTGAGCGCGGGCCAGGGACCGCCGGTGTACCTGGTGGACGAGTACTGTCACCCGCAGACGATCGCGGTGGTGCGGACCCGGGCCGAGGCCCGGGGCATCCGGGTGGAGGTGGGCGAGCCGGAGACGTTCGACTTCGGGCCAGGGGTGATCGGCGCGCTGGTGCAGTATCCGGCGACCGACGGCGCGGTCCGCGACTTCCGCCGCCTCTGCGAGCGGGCCCACGCGGCCAAGGCGCTGGTGACGGCCGCGACCGACCTGCTGAGCCTGACCATGCTGGCGCCCCCGGGCGAGTGGGGCGCCGACATCGCCGTCGGCAACAGCCAGCGGTTCGGGGTGCCGATGGGATACGGCGGCCCCCACGCGGCCTTCTTCGCCACCCGCGAGGCCCACAAGCGGTTCCTGCCCGGGCGGATCATCGGCGTGTCGAAGGACCGGGACGGTCGACCGGCGCTCCGGATGGCGCTGCAGACCCGGGAGCAGCACATCCGACGCGACAAGGCGACGAGCAACGTCTGCACCGCCCAGGTGCTGCTGGCGGTGATGGCGAGCATGTACGCCGTGTACCACGGTCCCGGCGGTCTCCGCCGGATCGCCGAGCGGGTCCACGGCCGGGCGGTGGTGCTGGCCAACGCGCTGCGCCGGCTCCGCTACCGGGTGGTGCACGACACTTTCTTCGACACCATCTGCGTCGAGGTGCCCGAGTGGGCCCTGCCGCGGCTGCTCGACGCGGCCCGGACCCGGATGATCAACCTGCGCCCGCTGCCACCCACCCGGCTCTGCATCGCGCTCGACGAGACGGTCACCCTGGGCGACCTGGCCGACCTGATCGCGGTGTTCTCGCTCAACGAGGCGCTGCCGTTCATGCTGGAGGACATCGGCCAGCAGGCCGACGGGTCCATCCCGGCCGCGCTGCAGCGCCACTCGGCCTACCTGGCGCATCCGGTGTTCCACCTGCATCACTCGGAAACCGAGATGCTGCGCTACATCAAGCGGCTCGAGGCCCGCGACCTTTCGCTCACCAGCGCGATGATCCCGCTCGGCTCATGCACCATGAAGCTCAATGCCACCACCGAGATGATGCCTGTGAGCTGGCGCGAGTTCAACCGACTGCACCCGTTCGCGCCGCGGGACCAGGCGGCGGGCTACGAGCTGATGTTCCGCCAGCTTGAGTACCAGCTGGCGGAGATCACCGGCTTCTCGGCGGTGTCGCTCCAGCCCAACGCCGGGTCCCAGGGCGAGTACGCCGGGCTGCTCGTCATCCGGGCCTGGCACCGCTCCCGCGGCGACACCCATCGCACCACCTGCCTCATCCCGACCTCGGCCCACGGGACCAACCCGGCGAGCGCCGTGATGGCGGGGATGGAGGTGGTGGTGGTGAAGAGCGACGAGCATGGCAACGTGGACGTGGCCGATCTCCGGGCCAAGGCGGCCCAGCATCGGGACACCCTGGCGGCCCTGATGGTGACCTACCCGTCCACCCACGGGGTGTTCGAGGGTTCGATCCGGGAGATCTGCCGGATCGTGCACGAGCACGGCGGGCAGGTGTACATGGACGGGGCCAACATGAATGCGCAGGTGGGACTCTGCCGGCCGGGCGAGATCGGGGCCGACGTCTGCCACCTCAACCTCCACAAGACCTTCTGCATCCCCCACGGAGGGGGCGGCCCGGGCATGGGGCCGATCGGGGTGGCCAAGCACCTGGCGCCGTTCCTGCCCGGCCACCCGATCGTGGACCTCGACCATCCGCAGGCCTGCGGCACCATCTCGGCGGCGCCGTGGGGCAGCGCCTCGATCCTGTCGATCTCGTGGGCCTATATCGCCCTGATGGGATACGACGGCCTGACCGAGGCGACCAAGCTCGCGATCCTCAACGCCAACTACGTGGCCAGGCGGCTGGCGGCCCACTACCCGGTTCTCTACAGCGGGCCGGCCGGACTGGTGGCCCACGAGTGCATCCTCGACACCCGGCCGTACAAGGCCTCGGCCGGCGTGGACGTGGAGGATATCGCCAAGCGGATCATCGATTTCGGGTTTCATCCGCCGACGGTGTCGTTCCCGGTGGCCGGCACCCTGATGATCGAGCCGACCGAGAGTGAGTCCAAGGAGGAGCTGGACCGCTTCTGCGAGGCGATGATCGCCATCCGGGAGGAAATCCGGGAGATCGAAGAGGGCCGGGCCGACCGGGAGAACAACGTGCTCACCAACGCCCCGCACACGCTCGGCCAGGTCATTGCCGACGGCTGGAACCGACCGTATCCGCGGGAGCAGGCGGCCTATCCCTCGGCGGCGGTGCGGGAGCACAAGGTCTGGCCCACGGTGGGGCGGATCGACAGCGCCTTCGGAGACCGGAACCTGATGTGCGTGTGCCCGCCGGTCGAGGCCTATGGCTGAGCGGTACCGGCTGTGGCGGGACGCGGCGCCGCGACCCGGCTGGCTCAACATGGCGATCGACCGGGCGCTGCTCGAGCGCGCCGCGGCCGGGGAATGGTGGCTCCGGCTGTATGCCTGGCGTCCGGCGTGTCTCTCGTTCGGCCGACACGAGCCCGCCGCGCGTCGCTATGACCGGGAGCGGATCGCGGACCTTGGCATCGCCGTGGTGCGACGGCCCACCGGCGGACGAGCGGTGTGGCACGCGGGCGAGCTGACCTATGCCGTCGCCGCGCCGGCGGCGGCAGGGCTGGGGGGCTTGCGTCCGGCCTACACCGAGATTCACCGGGTGATTTGCGACGCCGTGTGCGCGCTCGGACTGCCCGCCCACCTGGCGCCGGATCGGGGCCCGGCCGGTCTCGACGCCGGCGCCTGCTTCGCGGCGGCGGCCGGCGGCGAGGTCATGGTGGGCGACCGGAAGGTGGCGGGAAGCGCCCAGCTCCGTGAGCACGGCGTCCTGCTGCAGCACGGGAGCCTGCTGCTGGCCGACGACCAGGCAATGGTGGCGCGGGTGACTCGCGGCGCGCCGGCGGCGGATGGATCGGCGCCGCTCTCGCGCCTGCTGGGCCGCCCGATCGCGTGGGACGAGGCCGCTTCGGCGATCGAGCACTCGGCGGCCGCCCGGTGGGGGCCGCCGGCCCCCTCGGACGACGGCCCCGAGCGGATCGTCGAGCGGGCCGGGGCCTTCGCGGGTCCATTCCGCTCCCCGCGCTGGACCTGGCAGGGCATCGTCCCGCCCGACGACCCGGCCCCCGATCCCGCCCTTGCGGCTGCCGCCGCCGCTCCGCGCTGCTAGATTCTCAGGGCCCCTCTTCGATCCGCCATCCCGGAGCTCCTGTGACGCCCTGGACGCCACGGACCCCTGCCCCATCCTCGGTTCGGCGCGCGCAGCCCGCGCCCGCTGCTCTCCGTTCCCTGACAGGCGCGGTGGCGCGAACCGCCGTGGCGCAAACCGCGCTGGCGCTCGCCGCGCTCGCGCTTCCCGGCTCGCGCGCGCTCCGGGCGCAGGACGCCTCCGCCCGCGCCAGCATCGTCATCGCCACCGGCCAGGAGGCGACGCTGCCGGTGCCGACGCTGATGGAGCCGCCGCACGCCTCCGTCGCCAACAGCGACGTGGCGGACCAGCTGTTCGCGCGCCTCGCGTTGCTCGGGCCCACCCTGCTCACCTCGGGCGACCGGGCCTTCGAGCCGTGCCTGGCCCGAAGCTGGACCCGGCGTGACTCACTGACCCTCGCCTTCGACCTCGACCCGCGCGCCACCTGGCACGACGGAGTGCCGGTGACCTCGGCCGACGTCGTGTTCACCTTCGCCCGGGCCAAGGATCCGGCGCTGACGCCGCGGCTGGCCGTCCTGCTCCGCCGGATCGCGTCGGTCACCGCGGAGGGCGCCCACCGGGTGGTCTTTCGCTTCAGCGAGCGGTACGCGGAACAGCTGTACGACGCGGTCTTTCACGTCGCGCCACTGCCGGCGCACCTGCTGGCCTCCCTGCCGCCGGCCTCGCTCGACCAGTCGCCCTACGTCCAGGCGCCGATCGGCAGCGGGCCCTACCGCTGGGTCCGCCGGGTGCCGGGCGAATTCGTCGAGCTGGCGGCGAATGACGAGTTCTTCCTCGGCGCGCCCGCGATCCGCCGGATCATCTTCCGCACCGCGCCGAGCTCCGAGGCGCGGCTCAACATGCTGCTTTCCGGCGAGGCGGACGCCACCGAGAATATTCCGCCGCCGCTGAGCAACATCGCCCGGGTGGCTGCCGACAAGGACCTGCGGGTGGTTCCCGTGCTCTCGCCCACGGTCGGCTTCCTGGTCTTCAACTACCGCGACCCGCACGACCGGAACCGGCCGCACCCGATTCTGAGCGACCCCGACGTCCGCCGGGCCATCGGGCTCGCGCTCGACCGGCGCGGTATCCTGGCCGCGGTCTTCGGCCGGGGGGCGGACGTCCCGTACGGCCCTGCCTCGCCGATTCTGTGGATTCGTCACGGCGCGCCGGCCCCGGCGGCGATGAACCTGCCCCAGGCGAGGCGGCTGCTGGACGCGCGCGGCTGGACCGATCACGATGGCGACGGGGTGCGCGACCGGGAGGGACAGCGCCTGGCCCTGACGCTCAACCTGCCAGGCACCAGCGCCATCCGGCAGCAGATGGCGGAGATGGTGCAGGAGCAGCTGCGGACGCTGGGCGTCCAGCTGGACATCCAGCGGATGGACGGTCCGGTGTACAACGAGCGGCGGACCGCTGGTGCATTCGACGTGGACTTCTCGTCCACCAGCCAGGATCCCTCGCCCAGCGGATTGACCCAGGGCTGGTCGTGCCAGGGCGGCACGAACGCCGGCCGCTTCTGCGATCCGGTGGTGGATTCGCTGATCTCCACCGCCGCGGGCACGTCCGGCGACGCCGGCGCGGCCTGGCACGCGGTGCTTCGCCGGATCGAGGCGGACGCCGCGGCCATCTTCATGTACGCACCGACCTACATGTACGCCGTGCATCGCCGCTTCGGGAACGTCCGAATCCGGCCCGAGTCGGCCTGGCTCAGCCTGAACGAATGGACCGTCGGCGCGCCGGCCCCCCGCCGGCCCGCGGGAAACTGAGGTGGGGCGCTGGCTCCTCCGCCGCGCGCTGCAGTCCCTGGTCACGCTGATGGTCGCGGTCCTCCTGCTGTTCCTCCTCACGCACCTCCTGCCCGGCGACCCGCTCAGCCGGCTGGGGGAAGGCCGGCCGCTCACACCCGACCAGATCGAGGGGCTCCGCGCGCGCTACGGCCTGGACCGGCCGTTGCCCGAGCAACTGGGCTATTTCGGGGCCGGCCTGCTCCGCGGCGATCTCGGGGTCTCCATCGAGTACGGCCGCCCGGTGACCGGCCTGATCCGGGAACGGATGCCGGCCACACTGCTGCTGGGCGGGGCCGTCCTGCTGCTCAACTTCACCGTGGGGCTCTGGCTCGGCGTCCGCCAGGCGGTGCGAAAGGACTCGTGGCAGGACCACTGGCTCACCACCCTGTCCCTGACGGGGTATGCCACCCCGTCCTTCTGGCTCGGGCTGGTGCTGGCGTCGCTGGTGGGGGTGCGGTGGCGGCTGCTGCCGGCGGCGGGGATGCGCAATCCGCTGCTCGAAGGCGGCGGCCCGGCCGCCGTGCTCGACGTGGCCCGGCACCTGATCCTGCCGGTGCTCACCCTCTCGGTGGTGAGCATCGCCGGGACCATGCGCTACCAGCGGACGGCGATGCTGGAGTCCCTCCGCCTTCCTTATATACTGACAGCCCGGGCCAAGGGGCTGACCGAGCGGCAGGTGCTCTGGCACGGGTGGCGGACCGCCCTGTTCCCGGTGCTGACCCTGTTCGGGCTCTGGCTCCCGATCCTGGTGTCGGGCTCGGTCTTCGTGGAGTACGTCTTCGCCTGGCCCGGCCTGGGCTCCCTTGCCGCCACGGCCGTGGGTAACCGCGACTACCCCCTGCTGATGGGCACCACGATGCTGGTGGCGACGATCGTGGTCTTGGCGGGACTGCTGACGGACGCGGCCTACGCCCTGCTGGATCCGCGAGTCCGTTACTCGTGAGCGGGGAGGACGGCCCGCTCCGGGCGGTGTGGCGCACGCCGCGGGGACGTTCGGGCCTCGCGTTTCTTGCCTTCCTGGTCCTGCTGGCCCTGGTCGGACCGCTGCTGCTGCCCGACCCGTCCCGGCAGTTCGGCGTCGTGGAACTGCAGAGCGCCCCGCCGAGCTCGCTGCACCCGTTCGGCACCGACCAGCTGAGCCGAGACGTGCTTTCGCGGGTCGTGAGCGGCGCGCGGGTCTCGCTGTCGGTGGCCGCGATCGCGGTGATTCTGTCCGTGAGCCTGGGAGCCGGGGTCGGCCTGGTGGCGGGCTACCTGGGTGGATGGGTCGAGGCGAGCCTGATGCGGCTGGTCGACGCCGCCCTGGCCATCCCCCGGCTGTTCCTACTGCTCCTCGTGCTGTCGATACCGGACCGGGTGCCGCTGGGGGCGCTGATCGTGCTGATCGGCACGACCGGCTGGTTCGGCACCAGCCGGATGATCCGGGCGGAGGTCCTCCGCCTCCGCGAGGAGACCTATGTGCGCGCGGCGGAGGCGCTGGGCGCGTCCCGCCGGCGGATTATCTTCCGCCACCTGCTGGTGAACACATCCGGCCCGCTGCTCGTCGCCGCTACCCTGGGTGTGGGCGACGTGATCCTGCTCGAGGCCGGCCTCTCCTTTCTCGGCCTCGGCGTCCAGCCGCCGACGCCGAGCTGGGGGGGGATGATTCTCGACGCGCGCCCGGTGCTGGAGTCGGCGCCGTGGGTCGGTATCTTCCCCGGCGTCATGATCACCCTGACCGTGCTGGCCACCAACCTCGTCGGCGACGCGCTCCGCGACGCCTTCGATCCGCGAGGCGCATGACCCGAGTCCTCGATGTCCAGGACCTCAGGATCTCCTTCCCGACATCCGACGGCCGCCGCTTCCATCCGGTGGACGGCGTCACCTTCGCCCTCGATCGCGGCGAAACGCTGGCGCTGGTGGGCGAGTCGGGCTGCGGCAAGAGCCTGACCAGCCTGGCCCTGCTCCGCCTGGTCCCGCCGCCGGGCCGGATCGATCCCGGCAGCGCGGTCCACCTGGGCGAGACCGACGTGCTGGCGCTCGAGGGCGAGGCGCTGCGGCAGATTCGCGGTCGGCGGATCGGGATGATCTTCCAGGATCCGATGACCAGCCTCAATCCCGTCTTCACCGTGGGCGACCAGATCGCCGAGGGGGTCCGGGCCCATCTGCCGGTCTCCAGGGCCGAGGCGCGGGAGCGGGCTCGCGCGCTGCTGCAGGAGGTCGGGATTCCGGATCCGGGCGAGCGGCTCGGAGCCTATCCCCATCAGCTGAGCGGCGGAATGCGGCAGCGGGTGATGATCGCCATCGCGCTGTCGGCCGAGCCGGAGATCCTGGTGGCCGACGAGCCGACGACGGCGCTCGACGTGACGGTGCAGGCGCAGATCCTGGAGGTGCTCGACCAACTGCGGCGGAGCCGGGGCATGGCGGTGCTGCTGATCACCCACGACCTGGGCATCGTGGCGGGGCGGGCCGACCGGGTGGCGGTGATGTACGCGGGACAGCTCGTCGAAGAAGCCTCCACGGCGGCGCTGTTCGCCCAGCCGTCTCACCCCTACACCCAGGGGCTGTTTGCGTCGGTTCCCCGCATCACCGGGCCGGTGCAGCGGCTGACGCCGATCCGGGGCACCGTGCCGCCGCCGACGGCCTGGCCCGACGGGTGCCGGTTCCGGCCGCGCTGTCCCCAGGCATTCGAGAAATGCGGGCGCCCGCCCGAGCTGCTGCCCGTGGGTCCGGGCCACCGGATGCGCTGCTGGCTGGCCGAGGCCGGCCAGCAGCGACATCGCCTCGCCGATCGCGCCTAATCCCCGCCCCTCGGCCCGACCCGGCTACATTCGGGGGACCTCCCTCCGGACCGGCCTGCCGATGATCCAGCCAGACGTGCCGCTGCTGGCGGTGCGGGACCTCGTCAAGCACTATGCCCCCACCGGCCTCTTCGCCCGGGGCGCACCACCCGTGCGCGCCGTGGACGGGGTCTCGTTCGAGGTGGGCCGGGGCGAGACCCTGGCGCTGGTCGGGGAGAGCGGTTGCGGCAAGTCCTCGGTGGGCCGGACCATCCTCCGGCTCCAGGAACCCACCTCGGGCGCGGCGCGGTTCGAGGGCGTGGACCTCTTCGGCCTGGACCGCCGCGAGCTTCGCCGCCTGCGCCGGCGGATGCAGATCATCTTCCAGGACCCCTACGGCAGCCTCAACCCGCGGATGACCGTCGGCGCCGCGATCGCCGAGGGGATCGAGATCCACCACCTGGCCACCGGCGCCGAAGTGGGGCGTCGGGTGGGAGCGCTGCTCGAGGAGGTGGGACTCGACCCCGCCTACGTCCGCCGCTACCCGCACGAGTTCTCCGGCGGGCAGCGGCAGCGGATCGGGATCGCGCGGGCCCTGGCGGTCGAGCCCGCCTTCATCGTGTGCGACGAGCCCGTCTCGGCGCTCGACGTCTCGGTCCAGGCTCAGGTGCTCAACCTGCTGGCCGACCTGCAGCGCGATCGCGGATTGTCCTACCTCTTCATCGCCCACGACCTGGCGGTGGTGCGGCAGATCGCCCACCGGGCGGCCGTAATGTACCTAGGCCGGATCGTGGAGAGCGGGCCGACCGAGGCCCTGCTCTCCTCCCCCCGTCACCCGTACACCGTGGCCCTCCTGTCGGCGGTGCCCGAGCCCGAGCCCGGGAA
>JBBRGH010000060.1:0-11734 GCA_038240915.1 Gemmatimonadales bacterium
GAAGGCGACCGGCGAGCCGGCCAGTCCGTCCACCGTCGCGAACGTGCGCTGGGTGCCGGCCGCGGCGCCCAGCGTCCGGGTCACCGAAGTCTGTCCGTCGGCACCGGTGGTGGTCGTGGCGCTGTCCACGCTCCCGCCCCCATCCACCGTCCAGGCCACCTCCACCCCGGCGATCGGGTTGCCGAAGGCATCGGCCACCTGCACCACCAGCGGGGTCGCGAGCGTGGTGCCCACCGGGCCGCTCTGGTTGTCCCCGCTCAGCGCGGTGATGCCGTTGGCGTTCTCGGAAAGCGCGTTCAGGCTGAACGGCGCCGTCGCTGCCGCCTGACCCTGACCGTCCAGTGCCCGGACCTCCCCGGCCTGGGTGCCGGGACGGGTGCCGAGGGTGATTTGCGAGGTCGCAGTGCCGTCCGCCCCGGTCGTGGTGGTATCGGGCGTGATTGCGGCGCCTGGGGCAGCGTCCATCAGGACGAATACCACCGTCGCGCCTTCGATCGGCCGCCCCGCTCCGTCGAGCACCTGGGCCACCAGCGGCTGTGGCAGCTGGTCGCCGACCCGGCCGTTCTGCTCGTTGCCCTGGAGCAGGGTGACCGTGGCCGGCTCCGCCGTGCTCGGGAGCAGGAGATCGCCGCCGCCGCCGCAGGCCGAAAGCAGGGCTGCGGAGGTGACGAGGGCTCGGCGGAGGCCGACCCGACGGCAGGTCCTAGTGGCGGTTGACTCGATGTTCACGCGCGCTCGCAGGTCTGAAGAAAGGTCGAAGCTGCCCCTCGGCGCCGCGACCCGAGACTCCACATATCCGGCTGGCGGAGACTGCGAGACCGGCGAGTTGCGGGGCGGCCGACACGATGTGCCCGGGCGACAGGTGCGGACGGATGTATTGGCTCCAATAGGGGGGATGATGGGGGATCCTGCGGTGATCCGTACCACACCAGCTCAGCGAAAAGTGGCCGCTCCAGCGCCGGCCGCCCGGCCCGTAACCCATGACCACAGAAAGTTATAGCCACCGATGGGTCCGAAGGCATCGAGCACTTCGCCGCAGATGAAAAGGCTCCGGTGGCGGCGGCTCTCCAGCGACCGCGGATCGACCTCGGCCAGGCTCACCCCACCGCCCGTCACCTCGGCCTTGCGGAAGCCCTCGTCCCCGGTCCAGGGCAGCTCGCCCTGCACCAGGGTGTCGATCAGGCTGCTGCGCTCGGCCTTCCGGAGCTGGGCCAGGAGCCGCGTGCCCGGGACACCGGCAGCGGCCACCAGCGCATCGGCCAGCCGCACGGGCAGCACCTTCCGGAGTGCACCGGCCACCGTCCGGGTCCCCGCGGGCCGGAGCGCCACTTCCCAGCCCGCTGCCTCGAGCGGGCTCCAGCGGACCCGGACACTGGCGCGCCCGTCGCCCTCGGAGCGGGAGCGGACGGCAACGTGAGACACGTCGAGCACCGAGGGCCCGCTGTAGCCGTGGTGGGTGAACAGGAAGCCACCGGACGCGGTGGCGTTCCGGCGGCCGTCGCGGGCCGTGAGCGTCACCGGCAGGCTCACCCCGGCCAGCTCGGCAAAGGCCGGCGGACTGCCGTTGAGCGGCGTGAGCGCCGCGTAGGTGGGGTGCACGGAGTGGCCCAGGGCCGCCAGCATCGCGAGGCCGGCGCCATCGCTGCCGGTGGTGGGTACGGAAAGTCCGCCGGTGGCGACCACGACGGCGTCGGCCTCGAGCGGCTCGACCCCCTCGCACTCGATGCGCCAGCCCTCGCCCCGCGGCGCGATGCCCACCACCCGCACACCGGTCCGGAGGCGAACGCCCCGGCGCGCCGCCAGCGCGAGGAGACCGTCGCGCACGTCGCGGGCGCGGTTGGACGACGGGAACAGCTTGCCCGTCTCCGGTTCCTCCACCAGGTCGAGCCCCAGCTCGCGCTCGAAGAACGCAATCTGCTCCGCCAGCGGCCAGGACCGGAGGATGTTGCGGAGGGTGTGGGGCGAGGAGTCGGTCACGAAGCGCGTTTCGTCCAGCCGCGCCGGCAGGATGTTGCAGCGGCCGCCGCCGCTGATCAGAATCTTTCGGCCCCCATCCCGCGTCCGCTCGAGCAATACCGTCTCGGCGCCGGCGGCGGCGGCGAAGATCGCCGCCATGGATCCGGCGGCGCCGGCCCCGATGACGGCGATGCGGCGAGGTGACATCGCC
This sequence comes from Gemmatimonadales bacterium, assembly GCA_038240915.1. Taxonomy (GTDB): domain Bacteria; phylum Gemmatimonadota; class Gemmatimonadetes; order Gemmatimonadales; family GWC2-71-9; genus CAVVWJ01. Next base: position 2,168 of record JBBRGH010000060.1, read on the forward strand.
GCAATGTACTCTTCAGCCGGACCCAGACCCACACCTGTTCCGAGGCTTCGCATCCATGTTTCCTGTCCGTCTTGCCGGCCTGCTCTCGGTGCTGACGCTCGCCGCCGGCCGTCCCGTCGGGGACGATCCGGTTCCCCGCGGCTTCACCACGGCCTCGGCCGCCACCGAGCGCGCCTGGGAGCGGAAGTTCCAGGCGATTCCCGCGCCGGACTCTCTGCGCTCTTACATGCGATGGCTCTCGGCGCGGCCACACCATCTCGGGTCGGCCCGGGACAGCGCCAACGCGGCCTGGATTCTCGACCGCTTCCGCGGTTGGGGGCTCGACGCGCGGATCGAGACCTTTCAGGTGCTCTTCCCCACCCCGCTCGAGCGCCGGGTGGAGCTGCTGAGCCCCGGGCGGTTCACTGCCCGACTGCGCGAGCCCGCGCTGCCGGAGGATCCGACCTCCAGCCAGCAGTCGGAACAGCTCCCGACCTACAACGCCTATTCGCCCGACGGGGACGTGACCGCCCCGCTGGTCTACGTCAACTACGGCCTGCCCGAGGACTACGTCCGGCTCGAGCGGCTCGGCATCTCGGTCAAGGGCGCCATCGTCATCGCCCGCTACGGCCAGTCATGGCGCGGCATCAAGCCCAAAGTGGCCGCCGAACACGGCGCGGTCGGGTGCCTGATCTACTCCGATCCGCGGGACGACGGCTATCAGGCGGGCGACCCCTACCCCGGCGGCGCCTTCCGTCCGCGGGAAGGCGTCCAGCGGGGCAGCGTGCTCGACATGCCGCTCTACGCCGGCGACCCGCTCACCCCGGGCGTCGCGGCCACCAGGGACGCCAAGCGGCTGGACCGGTCGGAGGCGCGGACGTTGCCGACCATTCCGGTCCAACCGCTGTCCTACGCCGATGCCCAGCCCCTGCTCGCCGCGCTCCGAGGGCGGAGCGCACCGGCCAGCTGGGTCGGCGGGCTGCCGATCACGTACCACATCGGGCCCGGCCCGGCCAAGGTGCACCTGAAACTGCGCTTCGATTGGCGGCTGGTGCCGGCGTACGACGTGATCGCCCGGATCCCGGGGAGCGAGCGCCCCGACGAGTGGGTGGTGCGCGGCAACCACCACGACGCCTGGGTCAACGGCGCCGAGGATCCGATTTCGGGCATGGTGGTGGTGCTGGAGGAGGCCCGCGCCTACGGGGAGCTGCTGAAGCAGGGCTGGCGCCCGCGCCGCACCATCGTGCTGGCCGCATGGGACGGCGAAGAACCGATGCTGCTCGGCTCCACCGAGTGGGCCGAGGCGCACGCGGGCGAGCTGGCCAAGGCGGTGGCCTACCTCAACACGGACGGCAATGGCCGCGGGCGGCTATCGGCCGACGGGTCGCCGTCGCTGGCCCGGATGCTGTCGGAGGTCGCCCGCGACGTGACCGACCCGGAGACGGGCATGTCGGTCTGGCGCCGCTCGCACCTGGGCGAGATCGCCGCCGCCCGCGGCGACAAGCGGAAGGAGGCGCGCGAGCGCTCCGACCTGCAGGTGGTTCCAATGGGCTCCGGCTCGGATTACACCGCCTTCTACCATCATTTCGGCGTCCCCTCGCTCAACCTCAGCTTCGGCGGGGTAGACGACGGCGGCGTCTATCACTCGATCTACGACAGCTTCCACTGGTACACCAGCTTCAGCGACACCTCGTTCATCTACGGCCTGGCGCTGGCGCAGACCGTCGGGCTCACCACCATGCGCCTCGCCAGCGCCGACGTCCTGCCCTACGAATTCAGCCGACTGTCCGAGCGGGTGGCCGCCAACCTGAAGGAGGTCCAGGACCTGATGACCTCGGTGCGGGATTCGATCGAGGAGCAGAATCGGCAGGTGGACGAGAGTCTGTTCGTCGCGATGAACGACCCGCGCCGCCCCACCATCGCCCCGGGGCGGGAGCCGATGCCGCCGTTCATTGATTTCACGCCGCTCCAGAACGGCGCCGGCAAGCTCAAGGAGGCCAGCGCCCGGTTCGAGAAGGCCTACGCCGCGGCGCTCCGCGAGGGTGCGGCACCGCTCGACAGCGCCGGCCGCGAGCGGGTCAACGGGTTACTTGGGGCGATCGAGCGCGCCCTGGCTCCAGCCGAGGGGCTGACCCAGCGACCTTGGTACAAGCAGCTGCTCTCGGCACCGGGTTGGTACACGGGCTACAACCCCAAGACCCTGCCGGGTGTCCGGGAAGCGATCGAAGGGAAGCGGTGGAAGGACGCCGAGGCGGGCGCTGTGACGCTGGGGCAGGCGCTGGAGCGGCAGGCGGCATTGCTGGATGAGGCCTCGGCTGCGCTGTCGCCCTGAGCGAGGAGCGGACTCTGACCAACCTGTTCGTGGTTCGCCGGGAAGGAGATGTGGGCGGCGGGGGCGCCGAGGCGCGCCCTGCGCCCGGGAATGCGGCCGCGCAGGCACCGAGGTATTCCGGGAGATCGAACATCGGGCCCGAGCCTGGCTCCGGGCGTTCTTCCCAGGAGGTTGTAGATCCCACCCTGACAAGAGAGACTTAGATCACCGGCTGGAAGCGACCGACCGTGCCGGAAGGTCATTATCTGTAGGAAGGCGAGACTTATGAGCTCAGACGAAGACAAAGCGGGACGGGATACTGCGGTCGAGTCAGCGCCGTTGGTACGGGCGCTCGACCAGAGCGAGAGTGTGAAAGACAAGGTGGAGCAGTGTGCAGCCGACCTGTCTTCAGTCAATGCGGTGCTGAAGGAGGAAATTACTGACGGGGTGCCGATTCAGGAAGTGGAGCGCGCTTTGGGTCTGAGCGAAGAAGTCGAGGTCAAGGTGCAACAATGCGCGGAGGACCTTGCTACCATAAACGACGCACTTGCAATCGAGATCGACGAGCGCAGTACCCTGGAGCATGAGCTCTCGAAGAGCACCGCCGCGCTCTCCCACAGCAGGCTTCGGGAAAGAAAAGCGCGGCACCTCTCTCTCCACGATGCGGTGACCGGGCTGCCGAACCTGGCACTCTTCACTGACCGACTGCGTGGCGGCCTGGCGCAGGCGAAACGCCACGGGTGGCGCCTGGCAGTCATGTTCATCGACCTCGATGAGTTCAAGGGCGTCAACGATACCCACGGGCACGACGTCGGTGACCGCGTCCTGCAACTGGTGGCGAAGCGATTGGAGGTATTCGTGCGAGGTGGCGATACGGTCAGCCGCCGCAGCGGAGACGAGTTCCTTTTTCTCATGCTGGAGGCCAAGGACGAAGCCAATGCGGCAAGCTTTGCTGCCAAGATCATCGACAATGTTGGCGAGGCGTGCGAGATCGACGGGGTAACGCATATCGTGAAGGCGAGCATCGGGATCGCGCTGTATCCCGAGGATGGACGTTCGCCTGAGGAGCTGCTCAAGAAGGCCGACACCGCCATGTACGCGGCCAAGGAGCAGAAGCGGGGCTCTTTACTATCCAGCCAGACTGGCGCGGCCTAGGAGGCGTTGCCTGTTAATCCCTGGGTCCCACAAACCAGCACGGAAAAGCCATTCGCCATGACCCGCACCCGCCGAAAGATGGGCCCTCCTGGATTCGAACCAGGGACCGACGGATTATGAGTCCGCTGCTCTAACCACCTGAGCTAAGGGCCCGGAACTGCCACTCAGAGGCGCTTGCAGCTCCGCTTCGGCGTCGCCGCCGCCAGCGTGGCAATGGCCTTGAAGGCGGTCTGATTGGCGGACTTCGCCATGAAGACCGGGTCGAACTGCCACAGCATGACGAAGCAGCTGGCGGGCACGATTGCCTTGCCCCAGCTGCTGATCTGATCCGGCGTCATCAGGCAGTTGGGGTAGCGCGTGCCCAGGCCCCCCATGCCCGCCCCGATGCAATCGTACAGGCCGTCCCCGCGGTCCTGCTTCCCGCCGTTGAGCACGTTGAGGCTCAATGCCGGGATGACCCCGTCATGCGCGGCCTGGGCCAGCACCGCCGTGCGCCAGGTGGTGATGTTGCCGCCGGTCACAAAGAAGGCGTACTGATACAGGACATAGTCCACCTTGGTGTACGTCTCCGTCGCCCGCCACTTGTAACCCGGCGGTCCGTGATTCAGACCCACCGGCAGCGTGGGGAAGATGGTCTTCACGTAGGCGGCCATCTGGTCGAGGGTCGCTTTGGTGATCACCGTGCCCCAGCGCGCGGTCTCGGGCTCGTCGATCATCTGGTCCCCGATCACGGTACCGTCCGTCACCGCAGCCGCCACCGCGGTCTTGAGCGCGCTCTTGTTGTACGTATTCATCACGGCCTTCCACTTCGTCATGTCGAACTGGCCGTTGGTGGTGTACCGCGTCGAGGGGCCGCCGGTCATCGCCAGCATCAGCCGCTGCCCCTTGGTGCGGGCGGCGTTGATCTGGAGGATCAGCGTATCGGCGTTGATATAGTTCTGGCTGGCCGTAAAGGGCGTCGTGGGCCCCTCCAGCTTGTTCATGTTCCAGAGGCCGGTGGGTCCGAACGGAATTCCGGCGTACGTGACCGCCGCCGAGGCCACCGTCGAATCTACTGCCACCGCAGCACCGGGTCCCGGGCCCGCCGGCGCGCTGGGCGAGTCCGTCAGGCCGACAGGCGTCGCGCCGTCGCCGCAGCCCGTGGCGAGTAGAGCGGTGAGCACCACGCGTGCCAGCGCGCGCAACGGGCGCGGGCCGCCTGCGTGGGGGGTCGCGCGAATCATTGGTCGGCCTCTCTCGATCGTTTCAGGGGTATGACGTGAACGATCAGGTCGTGGCGGCGGTCCGGCGGCGAAACGAGGCGGGCCTCCTCCAGCGCGGGAGAATATGGCGTGGCAGGCCCACATCTCGCCAGCGGGGGCCGCAATCTAGAGGCGGTCGGCCACCCGGGTCCGGAGATCCCGAAATTCCGGCGGCCGCTTCCGGCCGCCGCGGAACTCGTAGTGGGACGGCTCGCACACCCGCGACCCCGCCTGCACCCCGCGCAGCTCCGCCGCTTTCTGCAGCTGCTCCGCCAGGAGCCAGGCCGGAATCCACTCGCCCGCCAGGACGCCCGGATAGAGGGAGGCGTATTGCGGCTTGAGCCGCGCCTGGCGCTCGGGGCCGGACGCCCGGCCGGGTCCGCTCATCGATCGCTACCCCTTGGAGCCCCGGATCCGCTGGTACAGCTCGATGTGCCGCGCGGCCATGGTCGTCTGGGTGAACCGCTCCTGCACCCGCCGGCGGCCCGCCTCGCCCAGGCTCCGGCGCCGGGCCGGATCGTGGCTCAAGGCGTCGAGCGCATGCGCCAGAGCGGGGACGTCGCGGAGCGGCACCTCGAGGCCGGTCACGCCCGGCACGTTCACCTCCCGCACCGCGCTCGGGAGGGCCGTGGTGATCACTGGCCGCCCCGCCGCCATCGCCTCCAGCACCACCAGGCCGAACATCTCTTCCACGGTGACCGACGGCAGCACCAGGAAATCGGCGTCGGCCATCCGCCGGGGCAGGTCCTCGTCGGGATACTCCCCGTACCAGCGGACTCGGTCGGTGATCGCCAGCGCCTGGGCCAGGGTCCGGAGCCGCGGGCCCTCCGGCCCCGACCCGACGATGTCGAGCCGCAGCTCTGGCACCCGCTCTAGCGCCCGGAGCAGGATGTCGATGCCCTTGTAGGCCACCAGCCGGCCGATGAAGATCGCCCGCGGGGCGGCCCCCGGCGGCGGCGGCGGCACCGTCTCCCAGCGCGACTGCTCGATCCCGAACGGGATCACCTCGACCTTGCTCTCCCAGCCCACCAGCTCGCTCGACAGCGCCAGATGCGCCCGACTCGGCACGACCACCGCCGCGGCCCGGCGCAGCACCAGGCCGGTGACCGGCCGGTAGACCGAGCGCCGGGAGTCGGCGTGCTGCGTCACCACCACCGGCGTGTTCCCGGCCCGGAGGAGGCAGGCCACGTCGGCCAGCGGGTGGGGGTGGTGGACGTGGATGACGTCGGCCCGCTTCCAGGCGGCGGCGATGTAGCCCGGCGCGATCTCTTGGGAGCCGAGGGCGGCAAAGGAGAACGCCCGGGTGACGGACGAGCGCTGCCGCCCCGAGCTGCCCGCCTTGCCCCGCCCCTCCACGGCCACAACCTCCACCTGGTGGCCCAGGTTCGCCGCGCCTTCGGCGAGGCCCTGAACCACCCGTTCCATGCCGCCGGAGCGCGGCCAGTAGTACTTCGCGAGATGGAGAATGCGCATGGGAGGTCTGGCCAAGTTCACCACGACCGGCGATCCAAGTCAACCACGTTCGTCCCCTTGGTCCTGGCCCCGGGCAGGGCGAGATTGGTGCTGTGCGCGCCTTGGTGATCTCTCGCGTCTACGCGGACCCCTCCGCCCGTGGCAAGCTTCGCGCCCTCGCCGGGCTCGGCGCCACCATCGCCGCCGCGGTGCCGGATCGCTGGGTGCCGGCCGGCCTGGCCGAGCAGCAGCAGACCAGCTGGGGCGACGACGGGGGCGTCCGGACGGTACCGGTTCCCATTCGCGGGAGCGCCCTGCCCGCCGCGAACCCGTTCTGGCACACCGGCTCCGTGCGCGGCCTGCTGACCGACTTTCGGCCCGAGCTGGTCCAGATCGAGGAGGAGCCCTGGAGCAATGGCGGCGCCGCCATCGCCCGCGCGGCCCGCCGGCTCCGAATTCCCTACGTGCTGCTCACCCGGGAAAGCCAGCCCGTCTCCCGCAGCACCCTGGCACGGCTGCGCCGGAATCGGGCGCTCGCCGGCGCCGCCGGGGTGATCGCCGTGAACGAGCTGGCCGGCCGGCTGGCGCTCAAGGGGCACGCGTCGCTGCCGCACCGGACCATTCCCCAGTTGGGAACGCCGCTCCCGCTTGCCGTCGATCGCGCGCCCCACCCCGGGCTCGCCATCGGGTTCGTCGGCCGGCTGATCCCCGAGAAGGGGCTCGACCTGCTGTTCCGGGCCGCGGTCAAGCTGGTCGGCCGCTGGAGCATCACCGTGGTCGGCACCGGCCCGGCCCAGGAGGAGCTCGAAGGCCTGGCCGAGCGGCTGGGTATCGCCGGGCGGGTCACCTGGCTGGGCGCCCTTCCCCGGTCCGCGGTCGACGCGGTCTGGCCCCGGTTCGACGTGGTGGTGGTGCCGTCGCGCGACACGCCTCGCTGGGTCGAGGGCTTCCCCCGCGCGGCCCTCGACGCCATGGCCCACGGCATCGCCGTCGTCGGCAGCACCGGGGGCGCCCTGCCCGAAGTCATCGGGGACGCCGGCCTGGTCCTGCCCGAGGAAGACGTCGGCGCCCTCAGCGAAGCGCTCCAGCGGCTGCACGACGATCCGGCCGAAGTGGAGCGGCTCGGATTGGCCGGGCGGCGCCGGGCCATGGACCAGTACACCGACGCCGCCGTGGCCGAGCAAACCCTCGGCTTCTGGCGCGAGCTGCTACGCGCAACCGCTTGACTTCGCCCTACTTACGAGCGATCTTCGCCCTCCATGCCCACTTCGGTTCGCGGTAGGTTTCCCCCCGGCCGGGTCACGTGCGCCCTGGCCGTGGCGCTCCTCGTACTTCCGCTCCTCGCCGCACCGGCCTCGGCCCAGATCCCGGGCGGGGGGCAGCAGCCTACGCCCGAACAGGCCCAGGAGATGCTCCGCACGCAACCGGAGCTCCTGCAGCAGCTCCGCGAGCGGCTGACCCAGTCCGGACTCACGCCCGACCAGGTCCGTGCCCGGCTCCGGGCGGCGGGCTACCCTGAAAACATGCTCGACTCCTACGTGCAGGGCGCGGACACCACACAGCCCGCGCAGCTGGGGCCACGGACCCTGGACGCGGTCCGCGCGCTCGGCGTGCTGAGTGATCAGGAGGCCGACTCGCTCCGGCTCGTGGACTCGACCTTTGTCCTCTCGGACTCGATGCAGGCCGTCCTGGACTCGATCAAGCGGCTGCGCTCGGATTCGCTCCGCGCCGATTCGCTGGCCGACTCGATCGCGGTGCTCCGCGGCGGCCTCAAGCAGTTCGGCATCGAGACCTTCCGCCGGAGCACCACACGCTTTCAGGCCGCGCAGGCGGGCCCGGTCGATGAAAACTACCGGCTGGGCCCGGGCGACGTGCTGGTCCTGATTCTCACCGGCGACGTGGAGCGGTCGTACACGCTCGAGGTGACCCGCGAGGGCTTCGTGGTGATCCCGCAGGTGGGCCAGGTATACGTCGCCAACCTGACGCTTGGGCAACTGCAGGATCAACTCTACGGCCGGCTGGGCAAGGCCTACTCCGGCATTCAGCGCGGTGCGGGCGCGCGAACGCGATTCCAGCTCTCCATCGCGCGGCTGCGCAACATCCAGGTCTACGTCGCCGGCGACGTGGTGCGGCCCGGCGCCTACCAGATCTCCAGCGCCGGCACGGTGCTCACCGCGCTGTACGCCGCCGGCGGCCCCACGTCCAACGGCAGCTTCCGCCAGGTCCAGATCCGGCGCGGCCGGGCGCTCGTCGACAGCCTCGACCTGTACGACTACCTGCTCCGCGGCAGCAATCCGACCGATATCCGGCTGCAGACCGGCGACGTGGTCTTCATCCCGGTGCACGGCAGCTTCGCGTCGGTGACCGGCCAGGTGCTGCGGCCGGCCATCTACGAGCTCAGGCCCGAGGAGACGCTGCGGGACGCCGTCGCCTTCGCCGGCGGCTTCGACCCCTCGGCGGTGCAGGCTCGGGTGACCATCCACCGCATCCTGCCGCCCGCGTCCCGCGGACCCGATGGCCGGGCGCGGGTGGTCATCGCCATCGGCGCCGACCAGTTCGCCGGCGGCGTCGTACCCGCCGTGCCGATGGCGCCGGGGGACTCGGTGACCGTCCACGCCGTGGCCGCCCGCCAGCGCGGCTTCGTGACCGTGCGCGGCAACGTCTACGTCGAGGGCGAGGTCGGCTTCACGCCGGGCATGCGGCTGAGCGACGCGATCCGCCTGGCCGGCGGGCCCAAGCCCGACGTGTACCTGCCGCGCATTCTGGTGACCCGCATGCGCGAGGATTCCAGCTTCGTCCAGCTGCGCTCCGGCTTCGCCGATTCGACCGGCCGCGTGGCCGACGACCTCGTGCTCGAGGACCTGGACGAGGTCCGGATCTTCTCCCGAACGACGTTCCGGGCGGAGCAGTACGTGGCGATCGTCGGCGGGGTGCGCCGGCCCGGCCGCGTCCCCTACAGCGAAGGGATGACGATGCGGGACGTCATCCTCCTGGCCGACGGCCTGACCGAGGATGCGGAGCCGCAGGCCGAGATCGCGCGGCTGCCCGAGAACCGGCCGGCCGGTGCCTTGGCCGTAACGGTGCGCGTGCCGCTCGACTCCGCCGCCGCCGACGCGCCGCTGCAGCCGTACGACAACGTGCTCGTGCTCCGCTCCGGCGAGTGGTCGCTCCAGCGCTCGGTGGTGCTGAGCGGTCAGGTGAAGACGCCGGGCCGGTACTCGCTGCGGTCGAAGACCGAGCGCCTGGCCGACGTGATCGAGCGCGCCGGCGGGCTCACCGACCAGGCCTACGCGGGCGGTATCGAGTTCTATCGCTCGTATGTCGGGAGCACACCCGCCCGGACCGATGAGATTCGTCCGGTGGACCCGGTGGCTCGCCGCGACACCGCTCGGCGCGGACTGCCGGAGCGCGTGGGGATCGACCTGCCCA